>DASQNW010000076.1:0-4929 GCA_035644775.1 Chitinophagaceae bacterium
TATATCTTTTGCATATTGGAACACTTCATCGTGCAACGGAGATTCTGCAGGATTTGCAGCGCACAACACGTTGCGGTTGATGTCGCCACAGGTAGCTATTGTGGTCAGGCCAGCTTCATTGAAACCCTTTAAGGTTGGCTTGACGTGCGACTTCAGAATACCGTGTAATTGTATGGTTTGCCTGGTAGTGATCTTTATTACACCTGTTGAATGTTCGCCTGCTATGTGATACAATTGTATCCATTGTTGTGGAGTTAAGAACCCGCCAGGCAGCCGCAGGCGAATCATAAATGAATAAAGGCGCTCCAGTTTTTTTGCTGCTCTTTCCTCGCGGCGATCCCGGTCGTCCTGCACATACATTCCGTGGAAACGAACCAGAGCAACGTCATCCTCATTCAGGTTGCCCGTAATCTCATTGTTCAGGCTTTCTACAAGGGTACCCCGCAAGTTGTCGCTCGACATTTTAATGCGTTCGGTAGATGACAAAGGCCCCAGCCCTGGACCAGGGGCACCTGAATCGGTCGAAACATTTTTATTAATAACACTCATTAACCAGCTTTTAAAGTCAAAATTCCTTCATCCTTCTCCACAGCAGCTACCTATTGGCTGTAGATCTATTTAGATATTAATATACATCTTTGAGATATCGGCCTTCGTCTTTCAGACCCTCCACAAATTGAACTGCTTCTTCAATGGTCTTGCCTCCGCATTTCTGCACCACCTGCATCAGCATGTCTTCTACGTCAACACTCATGGGATCTTTAGCACCACACACATACAGTGATGCGCCATTCTCTATCCACTGAAAAAGATCATTGCCATGTTGCAACATCCGATGTTGCACGTAAACCTTCTCTTTTTGATCTCTAGAGAAGGCGACGTTCAGCCGGGTGAGCACTCCTGTTTCAATCCAATTCTGCAGTTCCGTTTGATACAAGAAATCGGTGACGAAATGTTGCTCACCAAAAAATAACCAATTTTTACCCGATGCGCCGGTTGCGTCACGGTGTGCAAGGAACGAGCGGAAAGGTGCGATCCCTGTTCCCGGTCCAATCATTACAATGTCCCGATCATCTGCAGGTAAGCGGAACTGGTTGTTCTTATGTATATAAAATTCTATAGTGTCTCCTTCTCGAAGATGTGACAAGTAGTCCGAACAAATACCACATTGGATTTCTTCATTCACCAAAAACAAATCTCTGGCGACCGTGACATGAATTTCACCACTGTGTGCTTCCAGTGAAGAAGAAATGGAATATAATCGCGGCGCAAGCGGCTCCAGAATTTCCACCAAATCGTTCACCTGCGCCTTATCCTTCAAGGGATATTGATGCAGAAGCTCAATCAATGCCATTCTTTTAACCGGTATAGCTGCTCCTACAAGTGCTGCATATTTGCTTACTACCCGATCGGGCAAAAAACCTATGTTAAGCTTACGTCTAAAGAGATCATATGCTGAAAGTTCCTCGTTACGGTATTTAACAGGCCGCTCTTTGTCGAGGCCCATAAGCCCGATAATTGCCAGCACCACCCCAGCAGGATTTTCAGGAATTACTCCCAACGCATCGCCGGGTAAATATTCAAGATCTTCTGCAGCAATTTCTATGTGGTGTGTTTCTTTCTTTGAGCCGCGATCGTTTAAGTTGATGTTGGTGAGAATTTTTCCGGTGTATATTCTTTTCCCGGTAGATTTTCTTACTGAAGGTTGTTGTGTCAGTATTGACGGAGTGTTGATACTTCCCTTGAGACTTAATTTCTCAAGCACTTGCTGGAACCAGGCTTCAGCATCAGGCTCGTAGTCAACATCACACTTTTGCAAATCTATCAGGCGATCGCCTCCTAAAGCACTTAACTGGTTGTCTATGTCTTCTCCTGCTTTACAATACAACGGATATGAAGTGTCGCCAAGCGCCAGCACTCCGTACTTGAGATTACCTACCTTAAAGCTATTTGCATGAATATGATCGTAAAACTTTTTTGCAGCAGCTGGCGGTTCACCTTCACCGTGTGTGCTGACAATCGCTAAAAAATATTCTTCCTTTGAAAGATCGTTCAGCCGGTATTGATCAAGACTCACCACTTTTGCATTGATGCCATTCTTTTTTGCTTTTGCGGCAAAATCAGAGGCAAGCTTTTTCGAGTTCCCTGTTTCTGTTCCGTACGTTATTGTAATCTTATTTACGGCCGGCTTTGATGTGACAGCAATGTTTTCTGAAACGGCACCATTAGAAATAATACCGGAAATATAACCGCTGATCCAGGCTAATTCTTCCTTGTTGGTTTGAGCAATCAGCTCTTCCAGCATTTTCAGTTTTGGCGATGATAGCATGACCTCTTTTCTTGTTGATTGCTTATTGAAAAAGTCCTTCTATAGATAAATACCTTTCTCCAGTGTCGTAATTGACCGTCAGCACCCTCGATCCTGCAGGAATATCTGCTAATTTTTTGGCCACGGCAGCCAGAGCCGCCCCAGTAGATATACCTACTAAAATACCTTCCTCTTTTGCAATACGCTGCGCATAATTGAAGGCCTCATCTCTTCCTACGGTAATCACTCCATCCAACGCTTGCATATTTAGTATGGAAGGAACAAAGCCTGCGCCGATCCCTTGTAACGGATGTGGCGAAGGAGCACCTCCGCTTAAGACTGGTGAAAGCTCGGGCTCCACCGCAAACACCTTTAGCTGGGGCATTTTTTGTTTTACAACTTCGGCAATCGCGGTGATGTGGCCACCAGTACCAACGCCGGTAATTACATAGTCAAGCCCCTCTGGAAAATCTTTGATAATTTCTTCTGCCGTGGTGCGGCGGTGTATTTCTGTGTTGGCAGCATTGTCGAATTGTTGCGGCATCCATGCATTCGGGGTCTCTTTCACGAGCTCTGTAGCTTTTTCTATTGCGCCTTTCATTCCTTTCTCGCGTGGAGTTAAAACAAATTGAGCCCCGTAGATTGCCATCAATCTCCTCCTTTCAATGCTCATGCTCTCGGGCATTACCAGGATGATTTTATATCCTTTCACAGCGGCAACCAACGCCAGACCTACACCAGTATTGCCAGAAGTTGGTTCAACAATAACACTCTCAGCATTCAATAATCCTTTTGTTTCCGCATCTTCAATCATTGCAAGTGCAATGCGGTCCTTGATGCTTGCACCAGGGTTGTTCTTTTCGAGCTTAATATAAATCTCGTGAGTGTTTCCAAACAATTTGTTGAGTCTGACATGCGGAGTATTTCCAATTGTTTCTAAGATACTGTTGAATTTCATGGTGACCTTTTGATGGCTGGTATGATGTGCTATTATTAAATGACGAAATTTAGAGGTTCGGGGAAAGGATCTTTGTCCTTCACTTTGATTTCGCTTTTATGATATACTACAGAATTGATTGGCACGCTGTAGGTCAGCCATACATTGCCACCAATTACACTTCCACTGCCTATGAGCGTGTCGCCTCCAAGAATGGTGGCACCTGAATAAATAACCACATCATCTTCAATTGTCGGATGGCGCTTTCGGCTGGCACAATCCTTATCTACGCTCAAGGCACCAAGTGTAACTCCCTGGTAAATCTTTACCCGGTTACCAATTACTGTAGTTTCACCGATAACGATGCCGGTGCCATGATCAATAGCGAAAGCATCGCCGATTTCTGCTCCTGGATGAATGTCAATACCCGTTTTACTATGTGCGTATTCTGAAAAAAATCTTGGAAGAAATGGAATTCCCATTAACCACAATTCGTGGGTGAGCCGGTAAACGACCGTTGCATAAAAACCCGGATATGCAGCCATCACCTCTTCAATGCTTTTCGCTGCAGGGTCTGATTTGAGGATTGCATCAGCGTCTTTTAGCAAACGCTGGTAGATGCGTGGCAAAGAGGAAAAAAACGAGCTGGTTTGCTCTTTCACTTTTTCTTCATTGTTGATGACTTCGAATACTAAAGCTGCAAACGTATTTTTCAGATCCTGGTATTGCTTCCTGAGATTAGCCTCTTCATACACATGCGCCTGACCTACAAACAAAAACTCAAACAACTCGTCTAAAAACTGCTCGGCTGTTTGCTTGTCGGGGAAAGACTGAAGACGCTTGCGGCTATTGTTCAACAATTCTTTTATAAAAGATTGTTCATCTATTTGAATGGGTATGGTTGCTCCCGGAATTGAGGTTGTGTTCATATTGATCGATTGATTAACGAAAAAATGGTCCTGTCACTTGGCAGCACTACGAAACACAACATCGGATATGTTTAGTCAAGTTCATCTGAATACTCTACCAAAAAAGTAGATTAATCCGCAAATATAAGAAGAGGAAATAAATTCCCGAGCCCCATAGATAAAATAACAGGTTTACAACAGTTTCGGAAATGCACTAAACCAGGGAGCGTGCCAGGAGGTATGCGCTTCATAATGATCAATTGACGCACTCTTCTAGTCGTAGTGCTATTTGGAAAATCAACCCAGCTCTTTAATGATCAGGCCGAGTATTGCTGCTACCAAGATCAGGTAAGGTTCCTGTATTTTTTTCGTAAACATCAACGCGGCCATGGCGCCTATTGCAATGAATGCCGAATACACATCTGAGATAGTCCGCATGGCCATTATTATTACCGCCCCAGCGAGAGCACCGACAACTGCGGCGGTAATGCCGTCGACAAATGCTTTTATGCTTGTGTTCCGAGCTAGCTTCTTAAAATAGGGTGCGGGCAGCACCGTAAGTAGGTAGCACGGCAGAAAGGTAGCGGCTGCAGCTACTACCGCTCCTGGGAAGCCGGCCACGAGATAACCGATAAAACCAACCGTAATCACTACAGGTCCGGGGGTGATCATGGCCACCGCAACAGCATCAACAAACTGCTGCTCTGTCAACCATCCATATTCATTTACAACACCACCTCGCAAGAACGGTACGATAGCCAGTCCGCTACCGAAAA
>DASQNW010000077.1:0-14742 GCA_035644775.1 Chitinophagaceae bacterium
GGCATAATTAGTTCATTCATGGGCTGAAGACCTGCGAAAACAGGAAAGTGAACTTCGCGTATGGTTCCTACATCTTTATTTTCGATGTTGATGTACCATTTAGTTTCTTCATCTCCTGACCTGAGTTCAATGGTGTAGGTAACTGATACGGGAATATTTCTCCTTCCTAGTGTCATGCTATCATAAGAAGCGCTAAACTTGGCACCACCTGCCGACTGTTGAAACCCTGTGTTGGCTAGTTTTTGCTTGCTGCCATAAATGGTGCTACCAAAACCTGCCGACCATACGTCTTTTGATATTGCTCCGTGGTTTTCGTAATTAGAATAGTTAAGTTGAAAAACATCGGCTTTCCCATTCTTTAGAAACTGCGAGTGGGTAGCTTTGTTCAGCATGCCAACTACCACACCCGAAGTGGAGTCTATGGTGATCTCGATTTTCGAGTTTCCTATTAAAATATATTCTCCTGACTTTGTATAATAGCAATCGTTTTTTGTTTGTGCAACGAGTAGTTGCGTGGTACAACTAGCACAAAGGAGCAGAAGCGTTCCAACTAAATTTTTGGCTAAACTCATAATGGTTGGTTGAAGGAGTATCTGGGTTAACACTATTGATATACCGTAATCGTATTTCCTGTAGTGTGCCTGATGACGAGAATGCCACCCTTTGATAAAGGTTTCCAGCGCCAACCTTCTTGTGAGGGATCCTGTACCTCCTGAACATCCTTTTTGTTAACTGTGATTCTCGAAGGCTTTTTTGTTAACCTGATGGTTTCTGTTGCATCACTGTCAAACGTGCGGTAGTAAATAGCAACCTGGTTGATTTCTTCTTTTTTCACGTCGGGAACCAGGCGCTTGTTGAAGTTTGGATGGTAGTCGGCCTGAGTGACAATGGAGGTGGAGTGCAGAATATGATTGGAATTGGAGGGAGCCAGCTCCGGAACGGCGGCCATTGCGTTCAGGTAATGACGCACGTAATCTCCGTAGCCATCAGTGAGCCAGACCTCATCACGCGGGTAATTGTTTTTCCCGTCCTTGTCTACCATATAAGTTGCCCAGTTTAATTGCCGCACGGCTAATTCTTCGTTTGTAGTGTCGCCGGTAAGTGCAGCGTATAATAGTTCTGCTGCTGCCTGCCGTGATGTGTGGCTATTACCCGGGGTTAAGTATGCTGTTTGTTCATTTACTACTTTAAGACCTCCATACTGTTTCCATTGTTCATTGCCTAATTTTTGATACACCCAATCCAGTATACCTCTCACATCCTTTTTCCATTCAGGGAAAAGTTTTTTATGCTCCATGATGAATCGTGCCCAGGTGACAGCGTTAATTTGAGTATCAGACCAGCCGGGTATATCTTCAAAGAAAGGACCCCATCGATTATTTTTGATGGGATAAGTTTTCATCCACGCCAGTATTTTATTGAAGGCAACCTGGTATTGTGCGGGTTGACCTTTTTTCATCTCCGTCAGTGCAAGAAACAACTCCATGGTTCCTGCCCAGTTGGTGGTGTATTCCGACTTTGCTTCAACAGCGCCAGTGCCACGGTTGCTTTTCAGGCTTCCTGTTTCACCGGTGATTGCATTTACCTTGAATGGCAGGGGAGAACGGTCGCGATCTCCGGCTACTGTATACTTCGCCAATGTATTGGCGATGTTGATCGCTTGTCGCAAATAGTTTTCGTTCCGTGTGATCTTATACAGCTTTATTAATTCCCAGGCAAAGCTCCCTGCCTTGTCTGGCTGAGTGTAATCTCTGCCAATAACCATGTCGCCGTCATAGATGCCCGAGTACAACATGGTGTTGTAAGGATAGGGCAGGTGGGGCCATTTTGAACTTGCTGGTGACAGTGAATGGGTCATGTAGTAATCAGCAATGAATTTCATGTTCTCCTTTATCTTTTCATTGCCGGTATACTGATACAATAATTGCCACGATGATAAAGCCATAGCGAATTGGTCTCCACCGGCACCCCTAGGGTCATTTATCGGCCGCCACACCTGGTGGTTCATGTAATATGGTAAACCATTCATGTCCATACGCATGGTGTCCCAAAATGTCCATACTGCATTTACAACAAAATCATAAGCTACGCCTGGCTCATCCGAGTACCAGGGTAATATTTTGCCAGAAGCATCAGTTCGAACCGGGTGAAATACCAGATGTCCTTCACGTGTCTGATCGTAATAAGGTGTTTGAGCTTCGCAGAGGAACGCATAGTGGAGTAAAAAAAGAACAGCAATCAACTTTTTCATATGCAATAGTATTTGTAAAACTAGGAGGGCTGGCCAGGTGGCGGATAATTCTTGCTTGCGTCGTCAACAATCAACACCCAGTCTGGGCCAGCACCGTTATGCCAGGGTAAAGAGCTCCAGGGCGCCTCGAATACGCCTTTGTTTTCGAATTCACCCACGAAGAGTGCAACGCCATTTCGAGGATCGTACCACCATGCTTCAAGCTTTGAGTTATTGATAACGCTTGTGTTCACACGAATGCCTCGTCCCAATGGCGTATAGACCATGATGTAGGTAGCGTCTTTTTTACCCATTGTTCCATCTCGAGTGGCTTGCATGTGGTGGCTGCCTGCGTCTGCAAATTCAATGAATCCTTCATTCTTAACCAGGATTGACTGATCTGGTATTCGGGATAAAAATGGCCGCGATTCAATCAAATTTTTTAGGTGACGCATCTGGTAAGAGCCAGGAAGATCAAGAGATTCTTTCCAGGTGCGACGTGCATTTAAAATATTGTTTTTGCCATTGTACATCTGCCAGATACTGTTGGCTCCATAAGTGATGCCACAGCCACCTGCAAATACGCTGAAATAAGAAGATACCCGCACATCATAATCGCTAAACAGACCATTACTCGTGTGAAAACTTACGCCTGCGTCTTCATAGTTGGTTTCTGCGTCCATAGTAGGTTTCGGCGGCTTCAAATTATAGTCGTGCTGGATGTAGTCATAGCTGTTCATGAACTTAACCTGGTGGCCGGATTGCACCATGTTGAAGTCTAACCAATCGGCATTGTGCCAAAATGCGGAAGAAGACCAGCCGCCGGTAGGGTGATATGTAATTAAATGGTTTTTACCCACTGCTTTTCGAAGTGCATGGGCCATTGCTTGCCACAGTGTTTCGTAGCCGTTTGGATTGCGATCGCCTCCCAACACCCAAATGATATTCTTCTTGTTTTTGTATCTTTTCCCGAGGTAGCTTCCGTAGCTGCGAGCTGCGTCCTCGTTAAAGAAATGAATGGGCTTAAACAAAGGATGTTGTTCTTTCATGGCCCATGAACCCCATGTAGGAAGAAGTGCCATATACAAGCCCATAGATGCAGCCATATCGACGATTTCATCGACATGGCTGAAGTATTTTTCATTTGGTTTTGATGGATCCAGGTTGATGAACGGAACATCACCGTTGGCGTTTGGTTCTGTTAAACCATTCATTTCTGCAACTAGCACCGCCTGAATTACATTGAAGTTTTTGCCTGCGCGGTTGCTCAGGTAAGTGTGGGCATCTGATTTCTTCAACTTGTGAAAAAGTTCCCAACCGGTGTCTCCCAGGTAGAAAAAAGGCTTACCATCTTCCCGGATCAGAAAACGTTTGTTGGCACTCACGGCAAGCTTTTGTTGTGCAATCAAGTTTGGTGAAAAGCACAGACAGCAGACAAATATTATCCACAAAAGCGGGTGGTGTGAGCGTGTCAGTTTCATAACGGTGATCAATGGGCTAAATTTAAAATTGTATTCTCGTGAGTGGATACATGCTTGAAAGTATTCATTTCTATAACAATAGCTGTCATTGACCTTCCCGCAATAGTTGATCCCGCGAGGCTGTTTAGATCGAAAGACTAATGCTAATGACATACGAGGATACAGATGAAATGGAAACTTCTATTTTTACAGAGTAGCCATGCGTACCAAACAACTATTATTCATACTTATCATAATAGTTTTTTCTTGCCAGAAAGAAATAGAATGGGAGGGGAATGGATCTGTTTCTGAACCCCCTACAGAAGTGCCTTACCCGAAAGGCTCATGGGAATTCAAGGAATCTGAACATTTTACGGGTCCTGTTGATACTGCCTTTCTAACAAAGGAGAATGCGAATCGGGTGCTCACAGTAAACGGACACACAAGTGACGGGCAACATCAATTATTAATTCGCGTTAGCTCACCGACAGGCTCTGTTGAAAAGAAAACCTACAACACCACAAAAAATCAGGTCAAGTTTCTTTACAAAGGTGTTTCAGATACAGTGTATTATGCTATCCCTTACGTTGATGGTGACATTTATGTAACTATCACAGAAATAGACGATAAACATGTTAAAGGAACTTTCAAAGGAATTGCTATTGATAAGGTAAAAAAATCGCGAAATATAGTAGATGGAAAATTCGATTCACCGTTGAAGGTAGCTTCAGGTACTTCTCAAACCGGGCAAGTAATGTTGTGGGCTGCAGAAGATTGCAACGGGCCCATTCAAGTTAAAGTCAACAATCAAGGGGGGGAGATTTCTATATTCTCCAATATCCCTCCTGATTGCGGAGAAGCGGGAAGGGCTACGTTTACGTTAAGGCCAGGTGAGTACAAGTGGGCAGCATACTGCGGTGGCGATTCAGTTACAGGTAAAGTACATGTTAAAGCAGATAGTTGTTCCAGCATCAAAGTAATATTTCCGTTTAGGCCTGCTCCGGAAACTACCACAAATGATGATAGCTGCAAGGTGCAGAGCATCACCGGAGCCGGAACCTTCGATGCCACGATTTTCAGTGAATATGAAGTTGGTGAGGTTAAGTCGATAACGTTTCCAGTAGATGTTTACAACGGCTATGTCTTCTTTATCCGGCAAGAGGTTGTATATGCTGGGGACACTGTTAAGATTTGGGACAATCAATACTTTCTGCTTGACGCCTCCGGAAAGCCAAGAGAATATGTTGGTCTGCTAAATCCGGCGAAAAGGCAATCACAAACGGTGCGAAATGTTTACACCTACGACAACGCTGGACATTTAATCAAGGCAGACATTTACAAAACCCCCGACAACTTCTTCATGCGTGGAGTTAAGATCAACTGGGGCAATAACAATATTCAGAGTATGATGATTGAATACCCATTCGTGGGGTGGTCAACAGAAATAGTATTTGAATACTACACAGACAAGCTGGTGAGAGGCTTCCCGTATTTGTTTAAAGACATACCCGAACTATTCTATTTTCAAACAGCTTTAAATTTCAAGGGACTTACTGGAAACGCAGTAAAATCCATCACCACCCGAAGTTTTGATCGCGCCGGTGAGGTTGTGACAGAGCAGAAGTACTTGTATGAAAATTATGTCATCGATGCGAACAAATATGTGCAGCAGGTAACCGTTCGTGATCCTTCATGGTGGCAAAACATCACCAACTATCAATTTGATTATATCTGTTTTTGAATTTGATAGATGACGTCTGCGACATCACACTTTTACCTTCGATTTTAGTATGATTGACCAATTCTCTAGCACCAACATCAGCTTATCTATGGCAAGTGGTTTGCTGATGTAATCATCCATTCCGGCAGCAATACAAATGTTTCTATCATCCTGCATTGCATTTGCTGTTAGGGCAATTATAATCGGCTGTGGTATGTTGAGCTTTCTGATGAATTTCGATGCTTCCAGGCCGTCCATTTCAGGCATTTGCACATCCATAAGAATTAAATCATAGTTCTTCTGTTGCACAGCTCTTAGCGCCTCCACACCGTTTGTGGTCAGGTCTGGCTGATAGCCCAGCTTCTTCATCACCATCATAATCAATGTTTGATTAACTGCATTGTCTTCCGCAATAAGGATTTTCAGAGGATGACTGCTGGCGAAGTTTGTGGACAGCTTTTGTTCTGGAAGTTCTTTTTCATTTGAACTTGGGACGTTGTTGGAAAGACTTTGAATGATCACTTTTTGCAGATCGCTTCTCCTGACCGGCTTCATTACGGTACTGGCAAAAACATCTTTATATAGTTTGTTTTTTTCATCGCCTACAGAACTGAGGAGAATGATGGGCAGGTGTTTGTGTACTTTTTTAATTCGTTGCGCAAGTTGCACTCCGTCCAGCTGTGGCATGTGCATGTCTGTAATTACAAGATCAAAATCATGCTGTGTGGACAAAACACCAAGCGCTTCTTCGCCTGATTCTACCGCTATTGCAGCAATTTTCCAAAATTCAAGTTGTTTTCTCAAAATCATCCGGTTTGTTGCATTGTCATCCACCACCAGCACCTTCTTGTGCTGCATGATTTCGGCAGACACCGGCATGGTAACAGCTGCCTCGGAGCTTTCCTCTACTTTAATCGTGAAGTAGAAGGTGGTGCCTTTAGCAGGTTTACTATCTGCATGTATTATTCCACCCATTAGTTCTACAAGTCTTTTCGAGATCACCAGGCCTAAACCTGTGCCACCGTATTTTCTTGTAGTGGAAGAATCTACCTGAGTGAATGCCTGGAACAATGAGTTCAGCTTTTCTTCAGGAATTCCAATTCCGGTATCTCTTATCTGGAACAGCAATTCTGTTTGTTCTCCCTTCCTTGCTGAACATTCCACCCCTAAAAACACTTCACCTTTGCTGGTAAACTTTATGGCATTACCTATGAGATTCACAAGAACCTGCCGCAACCTTAACGAGTCTCCTATTACATTCTCGGGAGTGCCGGGTGCTATTTCATAAATGAGATCAATGCCTGTAGCAGAAATTTTACCAGCAAAGAGGTCCAGCACTTCCTCTATGCATTCTGCAACGTTAAATGATCGGTTCTCCAGCTCCAATTTTCCCGACTCTATTTTTGAAAAATCAAGTATGTCATTGATCACCGTCAACAGGTTTTCGCCACTTGACTTTATGATTTCTGCGTATCTACGCTGCTCTTCATTCAAAGAGGTTTCCATCAGCAGGGCAGAAGTGCCAATAACGCCATTCATCGGTGTGCGTATTTCATGGCTCATTGTAGCAAGAAACACACTCTTTGCTTTATTTGCATCTTCTGCTTCTTTCCTTGATTTCAGTTCATTTTCTTTCTGCTGGAAAAGCACTTGATTCAACACCTGCAGTTCTTCCGATTTTGCCTGGAGCTCTCTGGATTGCTTTACCACCTCTTGTGTTCTTTCTTGCACTTGTACTTCCAACTTCTCTTTTTGACGTTTGATGATGTTGAAGCGGATCCGGAAGAAGAAATAGATCATTCCTGCAACAACTGCAACAATCATTAGTTTAAACCACCAAGCCAGCCAAAAGGGTGGATTAATGATAACTATAATGGAGGTAGGTTGCTCATTCCATATACCGTCATTGTTGGCTGCCTTGACTTTGAAAACGTATTTTCCTGGAGGTACTCCAGTATAATAGGCAGACCTCCGTCGGCCTACATGGTTCCAGTCACGATCAAATCCTTCCAGCTTGTAAGCATATTGGTTTTTCCACCGGTTGATGTAATTATGTGCAGCGAATTCAAAAGAAAAATTTGATTGCTTATAGCTCAGGGTTATTTCTTCCGCTTCGTCAATCACGCACGATAGCGGTGATTTCGGCCCAAATTCTACTGGTTTGTTGAATAGCTGAAATCCCGTTATGGATACAAGCGGAGGTACAGGATTGTCGTTGATTTCTTCTGGCCTGAAGGTGCTGATGCCATTGTTACCTAGTAAGATTATTTCGCCGTTCTTTGCTATTCTGCTTTTTTCCGGATTGACATAAAACCCATCGTTGGTGTCGTATTTCTTAACCTCAAAGCTGCTTGTGTTTAGCTTGTAGATGTGAGAGGAGGTTGTAATCCAAAGATTGCCTTTAGAGTCTTCACAGATGCTTTTTTCTTTTACATCGATTGCACCAATACCTTCCTTTTCTGAAAACCTTTTAAACTTTTTAGTTCCTGGCAACAGCAAGTTCATTCCTTCAGCAGTGCCAATCCACATTCTTCCTTTTTTGTCCTTGAAGATTGCAGTTACGACAGGGCTGCTGAGGCTAGTGGAATCTCTCGGGTCAGAGGCGTACCGAGTTATCTTACCAGTTGCAATGTCGATGCTGTTTAGCCCTCCGCCATAGGGTCCCACCCAAACTAAGTTGCCATCTCTGAATATTGGGCCAATCTCATTTGTACTGATGCTGTTTGGATTCTTTGGATCGTGTATGTACCTGTATATCTTTCCAGTCTCAGTATCAATTCCAACTAACCCATCGCCACCAGTTCCAAGCCAGATAATCCCATACGAATCTTTGTAGAGCGTCCAGATGTTATCGTTGTTTATAATGTTGACACCCTCAATAGTGGGCTTAATGTTCTGTAGCTTTTTCGTTGTAGGATTGTATTTGGCTAGTAATCCGAAACCTCCCATCCAGATCTGTCCCGATGCATCCATTGCAATTTCTTTTGCAGGGGCTGTTACAACCAGCTCTGGTTTCATCTTCCTATCATAACGGAAAACTCCTTCGGCGGTACAATACCAGATATTGTTTTTATCATCCACAAACGCATCGGAGATATTCTTGAGTTCATGCCTTCCAGTCAGATTCCCCGAATTAAGATAGTTATGAAATTTCTTACGGTTCTGCATGTATGTGTTGATACCGTTGTCAGTACCAATCCACAAAGTGCCTGATTTGTCGTTGTAGAGTGTTAAGATAGAATTCGAATTAATGCTGCTCCTGTTTGAAAGGTCTGGCTTGAACTGTTCAACGCTTTTCTTTTCCCTGTCAAAGCGGAACAAGCCGTTCAGTTCAGTCCCAAACCACATCATACCAAAATCATCTTCTTCAATGCACGTTACTTTCCCGGCTGCTACTCCTGATTTCTGCATATGCAGGTACTGCTCGAACATACCGGTGTGTTGGTTTAGCCGCTGTACACCGTTGTCATTACCTAGCCAAATATCTCCTTTGCTGTCTTCAAAAATCTTATGTATTTCATATTTACTGCGTCGGCCATTTTCGTTGAGTATGTTTTCGTAGGCCTTGAGTTCTTTGGTAGTTTGGTTATACTTGTAAAGAGGCTGCGAAGTTTTATCGTGAGTTGTGAACCAGATATTTTTTCTCCTGTCTATAAGGAAAACTGAAATGTCGGCGAAGTTTATGGATTGACCTTTTACATCACACCGCAACTGTTGAAACTTTCCTGATTCCATATTCATTTTGTACAATCCGGACGTGACTTCTTTGGCCCAAAGAACACCGTCGGCATCTACTTGCAGATCTACAATGAAATTTTTTGAAACAGAACTATTAGTCAGAGGGGAAACATAGTGGTGTGTAAAGCTTTGGCTGTTTCTGTTAAGCTTGTTCGCACCTGAATATGTGCCTATCCAGAGATTACCTTTTTTGTCTTCGACCACATCATGCGCTCCCTTGTTGGATAGGCTGCTGGAATCGTGATATTTGTTCCTGAAGTTCTGGAACTTGTATCCATCAAATCGGTAGGCGCCTTCTCCTGATGTGGTAAACCACATGAATCCACGGGAGTCTCTTACAACTGAAGTGATATCGGGCTCAAATTGTCCGTCGCGGATGTTTATTTTGGAGAACCTTACCTCCTCGTTTTGTGCAATGCAGAAATTACGTACGAGAAATAAAAATGCTAATAGGAGTGGGTACTTCACAGCTAGGGCTTAAATAGGATTGAATTGAGGCTATAAAATATAAACTCCCTGTCAGAGAACTAGTGCTTCAACCATTTATAAAGCACGCCACCGTATTTGCTTTATAAATTTATAAGAAGTACCACTTAGTTATTTAGCGCCAGCTTCTTCCATTTTTGGTATTGCTGTGGCGACATACCCGTATGAGTTTTAAACTGGCGGTTGAAATAAGATAGGTTATTGAAGCCAGATTCGAAGCAAACATCAGTGACCGTATACATGACGTTTGTAAGCAGCCGGCATGCATAGGCAATACGCACTTCATTCAAGAAACGCGTAAAGGTTTTTAGCGTTCTGCTCTTGAAATAGCGGCAAAAAGAAGTCTCTGTCATGTTAGCGATAGAAGCTATTTGAGGAATAGAAATGTTGTCCTTGAAGTGCTCATAAATGTACTGGTGAATGCTCTTCATCCTTTCTTCATCCACCGTATGGTCATATGCATAGTCTTTGGATGTAAGCAAACGGTAGTTCTTTGTTTCGGCAAGTGTTGTAAGCAGATCAAGTAGAGATATAAGTTTTCTACTTTCATTCAAATGAACCATGTTCACCAGCAGCGGCTGCAACTTTTCAACGATTCTTTTGCCGAAGATGATACCTCGTTCGGCTCTTTTCAGCAGCTGCTTCACAGGTTGTAGTTCCGGTTTGAGGATAAAGTCTTTTCCTAAAAAGTCTTCAGTAAATTGAATAATTAGGCCAAAGGGCTTCGCCTTGGGGTGCTGGTTTGCGAATGCTGTATGCTTTTGCAGCACATGCGGAAAATTTGCACCCAGGAGCACAAGTTCTCCTTCCTCGAATTCATGAAATCCATCTCCCACTACTCCGGTAGTCTTTCCTTCAATAAAAAAAATCAATTCAATTTCCGGGTGATAATGCCACCTAGTTGTAAGGTCAAAAGCTTCCCATTTGAAAACGAAAGAACGATTCGCCTGAGGATTGATAAGGCGGTAAGAAGGTTCAAGCATATGACAGCATTTCTCTTAAATAGGCAGTTAGCACTTTAAAGTAGATAAAATAGTTCAAATAGCAGGCAAAAGCTTTCAAGTATTTGTGCAGCCAAGATTTCATATTTACCGAAACTTTCCGATTGCATGCAACTGGGCCTCAGCACATATTCTTTTCCTTGGGCAATAGGTATTGGAGGATATGAACATGACAAAATGCTTTCTGCTACCGACCTGGTGCACATAGCGAAAGAAGCTCAGGTTGGTTATCTCCAGTTCGGTGATAATTATCCTCTACACGAACTGAGTGCAGAGCAACTGCAATCGTTGAAGGAAACTGCAACACATGGTAATATTCAAATTGAGGTCGGCACCAGGGGCTTGCACATGGAGAACATTTTGAAGTACCTGGAAATAGTGAACCTATTTGGAGCAAATTTCCTGAGAGTAGTTGTTGATACGAACGATTTCGAACCAGACGAAGACGAGATAATCCATTGCATTTTGGCATTGCTGCCACAGCTGCAGCAGTATGATGTTATACTCGCCATTGAAAATCATGATCGCTTTTCTGCTGCTGCTCTCAAAAAAATTATTCGAGGAACAAGTGATCGATACGTGGGTATCTGCCTTGATACTGCGAACTCTTATGGCAACGGTGAAGGATACAAGGATACTGTGGCTGTACTCGCACCATACACCGTTAATCTTCACTTGAAGGATATAACAATTAAACGGCTTCCGCACAAAATGGGTTTTACTATTCAGGGGTGTGCGGCTGGAGCGGGTGTTATCAATATCCCGTGGGTAGTAGAGGAAGTACGGAAATATAATAGGTGCAGAACCGCAACTTTGGAAGTTTGGTCTAGCCCAACTGACAGCATGGAAGAAACCTTGCACAAGGAGAAGGAGTGGGTACAAACAAGTTTACACTATCTGAAAAATATACTAACATGAGCAAAATTGCTTTAGTAGGCGCTGGCGGCAAAATGGGCTGCCGGCTTACCGACAACTTTTTGGAGTGCCCTCAGTACATGCTTGACTATCTTGAAATAAGCGAACGTGGAATACAGAACCTAAAAGAAAGGAATGTAGTGGTGAGTGAGCCTGAAGCCGCACTACCCGAGGCAGACGTGGTGATATTAGGTGTTCCTGATGTAGCGATCGGTGAAATATCGCACGACATTATTCCAAAGATGAAACCCGGCGCACTGGTGATGACGCTCGATCCTGCAGCACCGCTCGATGGTGTAATTCACCATCGCGACGACTTGGGTTACGTGATTGCCCATCCCTGTCACCCAGCCATCTTCAACTGGGAGCCAACCGAAGAAGCATTCCGTGACTTCTACGGCGGTATATCTGCCAAGCAATCTATAGTCGTGGCATTGATGCACGGCTCAGAAGAACATTATAAATTGGGTGAAAAGATTGCGGCGGATATGTATGCCCCAATTAAAGACACGCATCGAATTACGCTTGAGCAGATGGCCATATTGGAACCGGCAATGGTGGAGACACTGGCCCAGACCTGTATGGAAATAGTTAAAGAAGGCTACGATCGTATTGTTGAACTCGGAGTTCCGGAAGCTGCTGCCAGAGACTTTGTGCTAGGCCATTTGCGAATACAAATTGCTGTTTTATTCAAAGAAGTAAATGGAAGCTTTTCGGATGCCGCTTACAAGATCAGCAAACGTGCAAAACCTATTTTGTTTAAAGATAATTGGCAGAACATTTTTGAGATGGATGACATACGTCAACAGGTAAGAGATATAACAAATAAGTAAGGCAAACCTTATTTTTCCGGTGCATTACACCCATAGGAATGAAAACTGTTTTATACCTTAATTTACTAAACGATTGCTTTGTATGAACTTCAAAACACTCACTATTTGCTTCTTACTTTTCGTGTCTTTTCCGGGCTTTGCTCAACTAAAAGTCAGTGCAGACAAAAAGTACCTGCACACCCGCGACGGTAAGCCTTTCTTCTGGCTTGGTGATACCGGCTGGGAATTGTTTCACCGTCTTAACAAACAAGAAGCAGACATGTACCTGCAGGACAGGGCGCAAAAAGGATTTACTGTAATACAGGCTGTGGTACTTGCCGAACTGGACGGTCTGAATACTCCAAACCCTTACGGGGACAAGCCGCTTATCAACAATGATCCGACTAAGCCAAATGAAGCTTATTTCAAACACGTTGATTACATAGTCAACAAGGCCCAAAGTCTTGGACTCATCATAGCAATGCTTCCATCATGGGGAGACAAATGGAATAAAAAGTGGGGAGTAGGACCAGAAATATTTACCGCGGAAAATGCACGAAGTTTTGGCGAATACATCGGCAGAAGGTATAAGAACAAATCTATTGTTTGGGTTATGGGTGGCGATCGGGATTTAGAAGAGCAGCAGGATTATGACATCATCAATGCTATGGCAAAGGGATTAAAAAAAGGTGATGGTGGCGCACACTTGTTTACTTTTCACCCGCAGGGCGGCAAAAGCTCCTCAGATTTTTTTAAAGATGCCGCCTGGTTAGATTTTCACATGTCACAGACGGGGCATTCATCGGAAACTCAAAACTTCAAGTACAATGCAAAACACCTGGCCATGACGCCAGCACGGCCTCACCTCGATGGCGAGCCGCGGTACGAAGACCACCCTAATCAGTTTAATCCAGGAAAGTACGGATGGATGGACGATTTTGATGCAAGGCAAACCGCGTATTGGAGTATGTTGTCCGGTGCAGCTGGTCATACGTATGGTAACCACAACATCTGGCAGATGTACACTGAGGAGCGTAAACCAATATCGTGGGCACGCACCCACTGGAAAACGGCTTTGAAGCATAGCGGTTCAATGCAGGTGGGGTTGATGCGGAAAATGATGGAGAAAAGACCATGGCAGCGACTCGTTCCCGATCAAACGGTTATCACCAGTGATAACCCCGAGGGAAAAGAATATGTAGTAGCATCTGTCAGCCAGGAAGGCGATTTCCTGATGGCGTACTTACCTTATGGCAAAAAAGTTACCATCAATACACAAAAATTGAAAGCTAAAAACTTGCGGGGTTGGTGGTTCAATCCTCGGGATGGACGATCGCTTCCGATTAGCAGTTTTGAAAATACTGGCAACAAAGAATTTTCTCCACATTCTGAGGGCAGAGGCAGTGATTGGGTGTTGATCATCGAAGATGCTGCTAAAAACTTTCCTAATCCAACAGTGCAATGAAGCCCCTTAGGTTTGCTGTAATTGGAACAGGCTTCTGGTCAAACTTTCAAATACCTGCGTGGAAAGAATTAGAAGGAGTAGAACTGGTTGCAGTATGTAACCGAAGTCGAACTAGGGCAGAAGAAGTAGCTACCAGGTTTGGAGTGCCAAAGGTGTACGATGCTGTGGAAGATATGCTGAAAATTGAGCAGCTGGATTTTGTAGACATCATCACCGACGTAGATACGCATGCACAATTTACAAAGCTGGCTGCTGAACATAGGGTAAATGTTATTTGTCAGAAGCCCATGTCCTCATCTCTGAAAGATTCTACAGACATGTTGCGCACTTGTAGAGAAAAAGGGGTAAGTTTTTTTATTCATGAAAACTTCAGGTGGCAAGCACCCATCAGGGCTCTTAAAGCTGCTATGGATTCTAAGGTGATTGGTGAACCTTTCAAAGCAAAGGTGTCTTTTTGTTCTGCATTCGCTGTTTTTGATAACCAGCCTTTCCTCGCGGAACTAGAGCATTTTATAATCACTGATGTCGGTTCCCACGTTCTTGATGTATGCCGCTATCTTTTCGGAGAAGCAAAGAGACTATATTGCCTGACGCAAAGAGTCAATCAAAAAATCAAGGGTGAAGACGTGGCAAACGTGCTCATGGAAATGAAAAATGGCGTGCATTGTTTTGCTGAAATGTCTTATGCATCGCTCCTTGAAAAGGAAAGCTTTCCACAAACCTTAGTTCTTGTGGAGGGAACGCAAGGCTCGATACATCTCACCAACGACTTTGAATTAAAGATTACCACCAGAGAAGGAACAACCTCACAGATCATCGCTCCAAAAATGTATAGTTGGCTAGACCCTACGTATGCAGTGGTCCATTCCAGTATCGTGGATTGCAACAGGGATATTTTTCAAGGCTTGCGAGGTG
>DASQNW010000078.1:0-7533 GCA_035644775.1 Chitinophagaceae bacterium
TGCAAATCGGCATATATGTCCTCAGCTTTGTCGTATTTCGGCGTGCGGACTTCAGGGATTTTGAAAGCTTCGGAATAAGGAACATCTCCCCAGATGTCTACTAGATTTTGATACAGATGCGCTTTCATGATTTTTGCCAAAGCCTTGTAAAACCTTTGATTACCGGCTGTAGACTTATTATCCACTGTTTCCAGATCATAAAGCACATTGTAAACCCCCGCCCATTTGGCTTCTCCGAACAGAGAAGAAATGTTGTATGTTGACTCTTCTGTACTTGGGGCGAATGATCCCGATGGCGACCAATATCCCATCCAGTTAGCCAACCAACCATAGCCGTTGGCTGTTTGTACGCCCACACCATGCAAGGCATTGGGGAGTATAAGATCTGCGGTAATATTGGATTCCGTTACATCATTTGGGTTCTGGTTGATATCCAGTTGTTTTCTACAGCTGATGACCGATAAGGAAAACAAGGCTGTAAATAGTAATAGTTTATTGCTTAAATTCTTCATTGTATAAATCTTAAAATGTAAACACTACAGATCCGCCAAAAATTCTAGCAGGGGGCTGAGCAAACACACTGTTGATACCAAATGTGTTTCCTGCGGTCGTAAAGTTGAATTCCGGGTCTGTCCACTGATTTGATTTAGGCAAAAGTGTAATTAGGTTCCTGGCCACTGCAGCAACGTTGAGCTTTTTTACAAACTTGCCGGCACCGATGAAGCTGGCAGGAACATCATAACCAATAACCAGCTCTCTCAACTTCCAAAAAGCTGCACTGCTGAAGTAGTTTGTAGCCACAGAGGTATTTGTTACTCCGTTGGCCCAAAAGTTGGCACCACCATTAGAAACCTGAACGTTTTCGTTTACCACATATTTGCCAGTACCATCGTCGTACACCGAGTTCGGGAACACAAAGCGTTGGCGACCGAAAGAAGCACTGCGAGCTGATATACCTGTGAAATCCATGTCAGAGCCGATACCGTGGTATGCAGAATGACCCCCCCGGTACTCCCATGTCATAGCTACTGTCAAACCTTTCCAATTGAATGAAGGATTGAGCCCTACCATCCACAAGGGTAAGCTCCTACCTCTCACTACAAGGCTATCACCTTTTGTTGGCAGCCCGGTGTAGCGGTCCACAATCACACGTCCCTGCGGATCTCTGTTGTAATCAGTCAATCGGAACACAAAAGCGGGGTGACCTACGATGGCTGAATTATAAACAGTTGGTGAACTTGCTGATTGTTGGATGAAACCTGGACTTCCACCAATGTCTACCTGGTTAATGCCTTCCGCTATGCGAGTTACCTTATTATCATTATACGTTACTTCAGTTCTGAAGTTTATTCTTCCACTGCCAATATTTATCAGCGGAGTAAGATTCAGACTCAGCTCCAAACCATAGTTGTTAAAATCAGCTGTATTCTGTCTTGTTACAGGATATCCGGTAGTCCAGGACTGTTCAACTTCAAGAATCTGATTCGTATTGTTCTGATGGAAATAAGTGATATCCAAATTTATTCTGTTTCGTAGGAATCCTAAGTCGAAACCTACTTCTTTAGACTTCACAAACTCTGGTTTGATCAACGGATCTGTTATCAGGTTCCCTGCGCTAAAACCGCCGACGCTACCGTAAGGAAAACCGTTTGTTGGAGTGTAAACGGGCTCTAATTGATAGGTACCCAGATTTACATTAGCAGACCGCGAGATTGAACCTCGTATTTTAGCATACGAAAGGAATCTGTTTCCGTTCAACGATGAAATTGCATCTGTTAAAACAACCGAAGCATTCACACCAGGGTAGAAGTAAGAGTTGTTATCGATATCTAAACGGCTGTCCCAGTCGTTAGCACCAACAAATTCAAGGTTTGCCCATCCTTTGTAGTTAAATGCTACCTGCCCGAAAGCTGATAGCAAACGGCTTCTGAAGTTGTTTTCAGTTACTGCGGGCTCTCCAGACCTGTTTGAAACATTATACAAGTAAGGCACTACCAGGTTCAGGCCCTGCATGCCTACCGTCTTGGCATCATTCTGACGATACCGACCACCAAGGATGTAGCTAACTGATAGATCATTTACAATAGGCTGTCTGCCATGCAAGAAACCTTCGTGAGTAACTCGGGTATTGTTGAAAGAACCATCCCCTACAGACCCAGGCAGATTATCGAAATGTCTTTCATCATGTGCATACTGCGTCACGAAAAGAGGTGCAGTCTCTTGCTTGCCTTGTCCGAAGTTCATGGTGGAACCCAATCTATAGGTAGCCGAAAGCCATCGTGCAAAAGTGTAATCCAACTGCAAAGATGCCAATAGGTCATTGGTACGTCCTTTGGTTCTGTGGTTGTCAATTACCCAATAAGGGCTGGGGTAATATTCATTATAATAGTTCGAGTATTCTGAAAAGATGTTATTTCTGTCCTTGTAAGATGTCAAAGGAACGTGCATCGGCGTGTTCAACACCGTAAAGTATACACTTCCGTTGTAGCTGCTTGGAAAGCGTGTAGAATATGCTTGGTTGTTTACTACATCGAAGTTTGTTTGGATGTAATTCAACGCCAGTCCAGCTCTGAACTTCCCGTATTCTTTTGAGGAGTTGAGACGGAAAGATGTTCTTCTGCTCTTATCTTGTGGTGTTAAGCCTTTAATGTCTACATCCTGTGCTGATATGTAAAAGTCCTGTGCA
The DNA here is from genome assembly GCA_035644775.1 of Chitinophagaceae bacterium. Lineage (GTDB taxonomy): Bacteria > Bacteroidota > Bacteroidia > Chitinophagales > Chitinophagaceae > Flavisolibacter. The sequence continues at coordinate 2,687 of DASQNW010000078.1, forward strand.
CCAAAAGACACGTCAGTTTGCAGCGTCAGCCCGTTGTTCCAGAACTTTTTCTTTTCGTCAGGGCGAGCGCTGTAAGGCACTTTCTGTATCTGTCCGTCTTCAAGTGGTTTACCCAGGTCAACCATAGACCCATCGAACTCAGGGCCATATTGCTGATTCTCGTAAGGCACATAAATGGGACGACCGAACTGATCTTCACCTGTGGTTCCACTACCAAATCTTGTTTGCAACTTAGGCATGAACGATACTCGTGAAAGCTGTACTGTTTGGCTAACGGTTACAAAAGGCTGTCCATTTGTACCTCTGCGTGTGGTAACAATGATAACTCCGTTTACCCCATCAGGTCCATAGATTGCTGCAGCAGAAGCTCCTTTTAGGATCGTTACATCCTGAACATCGTTTGGATTGAGTGAAGAAATAAACGTAAGTGGTGTTGGTATACCGTCTACAATTAGCAAGGGCTGGTTATTACCTGTTAGAGAACGAATACCTCTGATGACGATCTTTGTTTCTTCAAACACACCACTGTTAACGGTGGTAACATTTAAACCAGAAACCTTACCGGTAAGGCCGTTTTGAAGATTTACCGTTCTTGCTTGCGTTAATTCCTGGTTAGTTACGCGGGAAGTAGCATAGCCAAGCTCTTTTGCCTGCCTTCTGATACCAAGTGCCGTTGTTACAACAACTTCTGAAAGTTGTGCTTCACCTCTAACCATCGAAATGGTTTGGGCATCAGTGGCAGAAAGTGTCTGCGATTGGAAGCCTGTAGCCGAAATCGTGATTCTCCCGTTTTGACGCACATTGATGGAATAATTACCAGAAGCATCGGCAGTAGTGGCGTTTTGTGTTCCTGCCTCAGTAATCGTAGCAAATGGAACAGGATTTCCATTATCATCTCTGACCGTTCCCGTTACCGTGCGGGTTTGGCCAAATGCCAATGTGCATAGCAGCATCAGCACTGCGAGCAGTGATGCAATTTTTCTCATGTGAACTTCGAATTTAAATTATTAAAGCCTTGATTTATAAGCAAATATGTCTCCCTGCAAAAGGATTCATGTTCTAAAGAGACAGCAATCGTTTTTAAAAAGCTGCGCCAAATATAATTTTTTTTAACAGAAATGCAAGTCCGCGCACTATTTCATAGGAATCTGTAAATCGCCTGAATCCTAATATCAGAGCGGGATTTGCCGTTAATCTGATTAAGGCCTGACCCTATACTCGCGTCGTCCTTATACAACGTTTGTGCCCAGCGGACCCACACAGAAAACACTTTACCGACATCATAGTTCAAATTGAAATAATACCGACTGCCTTTGTTGAAGAATGCGGGTATGGAATAGCTAAAAAGTACATCATTTTCATAGGCGTAGATTCGACTGTTGTATCCGTCAGTTTCAAAATACTGCAACCGGAGATTAGCATTCCAGCTTTTTTGCGTCCGCCATTGAGCATCTACAAAAAAAAGCACCCCTTCTTCAGAGGCCGCGGTTTTTTTGCCGAACCAAACCATTTCAGAACGGGCTCTGAAAAGCAATTTCGATGACAGATTTTGGCTTACATGCAAGCGGATGCTCTGCCGGGTTCTTGCAATCAGTGGATGAGTGGGCTGTTCGATAACAGCTTCGTTCAATTGTTTGGTTTCGTTTCTGAAACGGGCATAAACCTCGGAAGTTTTAGTTGGTTGAAAAGTAAATTGCAACAAGTAATCCCTGCCATATGAAGGGCCATCAACTCTGTATTTAAGCCACGGAAATTTATAGAAATCTACATACCCGTTTATCTTTACGGTGCTGAAAGGCCTTACCACCACCCCAGTGAAAAAACCAGCTTCGTTGTTTGGTTGCGTACTCTCAGTTAACGCATTCCCGTAGAGAGCCTGGTACTCTTTTGTAATATACCGGTGAACAAACGAAAGATCAACTTTGGGATCAACGCTTATCATTGCGCCATTCACGAGGGCTCTACTAAACCTCTTATCCAATGCAGCTTCACCAAAAACATGAACGTTTTTTATTGTAGCTCCGTAGTCTATGCTGGCGTTCACCCACTCATCACCAGTCCACGCGAAAAAATTATAAGGAGCTTCTCTTTTCTGGAAAGGTTTAGAAAATTTGTAGTAAACGCCATTTAATCCAATGTTGAATGATTTTTTCGAATACTTGATATTTCCCCCTAACGAATGCTGCTGTATCTGGTGCTTGTCCGCAATCTCCGATCTTGTTCTGTGCAGGCCCGAAGCCTGGAAGCTTGTGAAAATATCATCTCCGCTTACGCCTGTTGCGATGTTGCCGCTAATCTTTTTCGACGAAGCGAAAACTGTGGACTCCCAATTCTGCTTCGCCAGAGTTGCGGCCACACCCCTGTGAAAAAAGAATTCTCCCGCTGCCCTGTATGGCTTTAATGATTGCGATTGCCTTTTTACGCTTAGCACTTCAGTGCTCTTCTTGAAAGCTAATGACTGCCAGTGTATGAGCCCCTGGCCAAGATTTACAGTATAGTCTCCCAACGCTAAACTCTTCATCAACCCCGTGCCCTTGCGAAAAATATGCACGGAATAAAAGTCAAAGCCAAGTCTGTTAATTTCTTTGAACAACGGCTCGCCGGCATCTTTATCTGCTGTGAAGCCATACATTAAATTCTGCTTATACTGGTACCTGTACCGCAATTGCAAATTGTTCCTGTCACCAAGAAATCCGTTGGTGATTGATCTGTCAAAACCTTTTGCTTTCTCCAATGTACGTGTTGATCGTACAAGCAATTGATGCTCTCCTGCAGACACTTGCAACTTCAAATCATCTTTTAATTTTTGCGTAGGCGTTACAGTTATATACGGCAGCAGTTTATAGATAGTCGGCAGATCCCAATACGGAACACTTTGTAGTTCATGAACATCTATCAAAGCACCTAGCAATTGCCGGTATTGCAAAAGGTTGGATATCTGGTGGTCTGTGAGAAAGGGAAATTCCTGAAGTTCTTCTTTGGTGGCAAGATTCAGGTTAAGGGGATGTTTTCTGAGGTAGAAAAACTGTTGTAACAATTCGTCATTGTCTGGTTCTTCTTCGGATAGTTCGGTTAGGTTTTCCAATTGCTGTTGTGTATTGTCCGGGAGTTCCTGGCAGAACATAACCTTTGGCGCAAGCAGAAGAAAGACAAACCATATCTTCTTAGCGGTTATCATCACGGGTTTTTTTTTGATTGAAGATGATGGCAATACCAGGACTCATACCAAGCTGCTGATGGATGGATGCGGTAACGTCTATGCGCATGTTATCGAAGCTGTATCCTGTTCCCAAAAACATTAACGTTGCGGCAGAAGAAATCCCGCCTCTAGCGTGGAGGCGTTCCGCTACTTTGTAGTGAATGGATGCGTTGAAGTTCAAAAGCATTCCCTCAATTTTTTCCACCTCTGTACTAATAAAAAACTGATCTCCTGCATCATAGCCGAAACCAAAGCTGTAAACACTCGATAGCTTTTCCGTTTTGTACGGGCCAAATCTTGCCGCGTAAGGATTAGCGACATGTATGCCGGCGTGCAATTGGTCGGTGATGTGAAGTAGGGCACCGGCTTCGACGTTTAATGCAGACGCATTTCCATAACCAGCCACTCGAAAAGAATTGTAGTGGAACAATGCGCCTACGTCCAGCTTATCAAACAACTTTCTTCCGTAGCTGATGCCTGCCTGGGACTGTGCATAGTCAATGTTGCCGAATTGGTGAAGTTGCAGGCCAAAGACGCCGGATTTTGAAGGCAAAGCTATAGAGGCGGAGAACTGGTTAAAGCCATCCAAAAGATATTTTCTCTCGACGTAAACACCGGCAGAAAAGCCGTTTACCTGAGCAAGCGCAGCCTCATTTGCAGCGTGTGAAAGAACGTCTGCGTGTCGGCTACTATAATTAACTGCTTTCAGGTAGGTAGCCATTGCTCCATTCGATGGCCCCTGCGCATGCCCTATGGCGCAAATGCTCCAGCAACACAAAAAAAAGCAGGCTTTCACCCGAAAGTTTTGATACAAATTATGTATAATATGTAGAACTAAAAAATGCCTCCGTCTCTGTTTCGGCCCATTAACTTTGCACAATGCAATTATTGAATGGCAAAGAAGCTGCGCAGGCGATAAAAGACTCTCTCAAATTAAAGGTGGCGCAAATGTCTTCACAAGGCAAAGAGGTTCCTCACCTGGCGGCTGTACTGGTCGGGAACAATGGGGCTAGTGAGACGTACGTCTCGGCGAAAGTGAAAGCTTGTGAAGAAGTGGGATTTAAATCTACTTTGATAAGCGCTGAAGACAGCATTCCTTCTATGAAGTTGCTGGACATAATAAGAGAATTGAACACCGACCCCGATGTGGACGGCATATTAGTTCAATTGCCGTTGCCAAAACACATTTCTGAAGATGAAGTAATCAAAGCAATAGACCCTTGCAAAGATGTTGATGGATTTCACCCCAGCAACGTGGGGGCAATGGTGCTTGGCCAATCTACTTTTGTTCCTGCCACTCCCTACGGCATTATGCTGTTACTCGATCATTATAAGGTGCAAACAAAGGGAAAACATGCTGTAGTGCTCGGTCGAAGCCATATCGTAGGTAGGCCCATGAGCATCTTACTGAGCGGGTCGGGAAACCCGGGAAACTGCACAGTCACTATTTGCCATTCGCATACACAACATTTAAAAGAAATCTGCCGCAGTGCAGATCTCATTATTGCAGCGATTGGGAGACCTGAATACGTAACAGAAGATATGGTGACAGAAAATGCTGTGGTTATTGATGTGGGAATTACGAGAGTGGCAGACGCAAGCAAAAAGTCGGGATTCAGATTAAAAGGAGATGTAGATTTTGACAGGG
>DASQNW010000079.1:0-3221 GCA_035644775.1 Chitinophagaceae bacterium
TTTTTTTATTTTCTTTAGGTGTTGACTTTTTCTTGGTTACTGTTTGTTGATCCTTCGCTTTTTCCATCCGCACATCCTTCGCCTTTTTATCCTCCCTCAGCCCCATAAAAATAGGATGCCTCGCAATCTTGTCTTTTGTCCATTCTGTGAATTTGATCTCACAAACCAGCTGGGGCTTTACCCAGGTAGCAGGCATGTTCGCCTTCGGTTGTTTAGCAAAAGGACTCTTGCTCGTGGTTATTTTCTGCATTTTCTTCCAAATGGCTTCCAGGCTTTTGGTATTGAAGCCGCTGCCAGTATGGCCTACGTAAACCAGTTTTTCATCTTCGTATACACCTAACAGTAAGGCACCAAAAAACTTCCGTGATTTTCTCGGTTGCGTGTAACCGGCAATGATCACTTCCTGCCGCTGTTCTACTTTGATCTTTAGCCAGTCTTCAGTTCTTTTATTGACTTGGTATATGCTATCACTTTTTTTGGCCATAATACCTTCAAGTCCACTTTCCAAAGCTGCATTATAGAACTTGTTTCCGGACTTCTCCACATGATCACTATAACGGATTACCGGATGATCTGAAGGCAATATATTTTGCAATATCTTTTTTCTTTCAATCAGGGGAATTGCAGTCACATCATATCCATCCAGCCATAACAGGTCAAAAACATAATACCGTAATTGTACAGGTGCATTCTGCCAGTTTTGCAGCAATTGAAAATTGGCCAACCCGTTTTCATCAATGGCCACTATCTCACCATCCAGCACTGCCTTTATACCTAAGGATTGTAAAGCTTCTGTAACTGGTGCGTATTTTCCTTTAAAGGATTTGTTGTTCCGCGATATGATCTCCACATTGTTGCCATTCGAGTAAGCCAGAGCCCTGTAACCATCCCATTTGATCTCATAAATCCATTTAGCATCATCAAATGCGGTATCTACAAGTGTAGCCAGCATAGGCTTTATTTGTTGAGGTATGGCTGCAGGTACTGCCAGTGGCAACCATTCTCCAAATTGGGCTGCCTCGCCTGTAGGTATTTCTTCCCCTATCTTATTGCCTTTTGTCTTTGCCTTTATTTTTGGTAAAGAGGCTCTTTTCTTTTTCGTTTCTGAAGGATGATGCAACACCTGTCCATTTTCAGCTGCCACCTCTGACAGGGTCTTTCCAGTTCTGACCGATTCACCATCTTCCGTTACATCAAATGTATCTACAAACTCATCCTGTGTTTTGATCAGTAGCCAGGCATTGTCCGCTCCTTTTTGAAGACGGCGCAATGTAAAGAGTCCATTCAGCTTTTTTCCATGCAGCCTGAATTTCAAGCTGCCTTTTTCCAGTTGCCCGAGCAGCAATTTCTCCTGCTCCTTCTTTGATAACTTTTTTTGCTGATCGGGTTCATAAAAACCTTCATCCCAGATGATAACAGTACCAGCACCATAATTACCTTCCGGAATCACACCTTCAAAATTCCGGTAATCATAAGGATGGTCTTCTACCATCATAGCCAGCCTTTTGTCTGCAGTATTCAGCGATGGGCCTTTAGGTACTGCCCAGCTTTTCAATACCCCTTCCATCTCTAACCGAAAATCATAATGAAGGCTGGAAGCATCGTGCTTTTGAATGACAAAACGCAAAGCATTACCGGAAGGCTTTTTCTTAGCCACAGGCTCAGGTGTGTTCTTAAAATCGCGTTTTTGCTGATATAGTGAAAGGCTCATGCTTTTACAAGGGCTAAAATTGCATGCCAATGAGAGAAGAGAAATTTAGAAATGAAAATGGAGATGGTAAATAGTGAAACAAAAACTCAGAAACTTAAAGCTCTGTAATTAAAAATCCTGCTTGTCCTTTTAAATCCAACACATCCGCGGTCAAGCTCTTTTCTTACCTTTTTCGAGACTGCGTTTCAGTATTTCCATCAGGTCTTTTACAGGAACAGTAGGCTTGGCTTCAGGCTCTGCAATCCTGATATGCTTACCGGCTGCTTTAGCCTTGATGATTTTTTTAAGCTCATTGATATACGTATCCTTAAATGCTGCCGGGTTAAATGTTTGAGTAAGGCTGTCAATCAATTGAACCGCCAGTTCCATTTCCTTTTCGCTGACTGAAGATTTTTCAGCATTGGCTACTTCGGGAATTTCTTTTACTTCCTGCTGATAGCGCATCTGATTCAACAGGAGTAAATTCTGATAAGGCCTGATGGCACATATATGTTCCCTGTTGCGCAGCATAAATTCTGCAATTCCTACAGAATGGGATGCATTCAATGCTTCTGTCAGGAGTTTGTAGGTTTTTTCACCTCCTTTTGCAGGGATGATATAATAAGGTTTTTCAAAATAGATCGGGTCGATCTCCTCTGTTTTAGAAAATTGAAGAATATCGATAGAGCGGGATTTCTGAGGACTCGCTTTTTTGAAATCATCCTCATCCACTACCACATATTTTCCTTTCGTATATTGGTAGCCCTTTACAATATCTTTCCATTCCACTTCTTCACCTGTATTGCTATCGATACGTGCATAGCGGATCGGCGCCATATCTTTTTTGGAGAGCATATCAAAATCTATCTCTTCTGATTGTACTGCGCTTACCAGCTTCACAGGAATGTTGACCAATCCAAAACTCAGTGTGCCCGACCAGATCGCACGTGCCGCCATATCGAATGGTTTTAAGATGCAGGAAAGTATGTATTAGAACCTACATTATTGGAATGACGGAAAAATGTGGTAACAGTATTCAATGCACTGGCCCACCATGAATTTTTGGTACGGGTCTGTGTTTCATAGTACTCTGCCTTCATCATTTTTACTTTCACCAATACATTGTCTACCATAACGGAAGGATCCACATCATTGTACATTTCCAAGAAAGCGCACATTTCTTCAGGATCGGTTACCATCCAGCCCTTGCCACTTACCTGCAGAAAGTATTCAATACCTTTCTTGAAGAAATCCAGTCGTACCGGGAAATCGTTATCAAATTCCAATACATTCTGTCTTGGCTTCTTAACGAAGAACCATACATAACCATAATCATCTACCTTGATAGTGGATATAACAGAGGTAGGGAGCTTCAAAATGGAATCGCTTTGATTAAAGAAGATAGCGCTTCCTATTTGTTCAATTTTCTCTTGTAAAAAACTAAGTTGTGTTTGTTGATGTGTAGCCATATTGTGAGTTTTGATGCGTTATCAAAGGAACTTATTGGCTATAATCCAAATTAGATACCATA
>DASQNW010000080.1:0-4316 GCA_035644775.1 Chitinophagaceae bacterium
AATTGTTTTCCCGCATTGTGCTCTGCCCTGATACCAAATTTTTTGTTGCGGTGTGGTGAATACTGGCCATCGTACACGTACGCATCTCGATAAGCTTTTGCCAAATGTTGAATTCCTGTAAAGTCCTCGTAATAACCGTGGCGATCGCCACCTGCAGTTACGCGTAAGGCATGGTGAAATTCATCAATCCACTGTGCATCCATGCCGTAGCCATTTTGGTCTACACTGTTGATAAAACGTGTATCGTTTAAATCGAGTTCTACAATCAGGTAGTGTTGCTTTCCGGTGGCCTGCATCAGTTGATCGGTGTATGATTTTATTTCCCGCAGAATATGTACGGCACTAAAATCTTTAATGGCATGCACAGCATCGAGGCGCAATGCATCAATGTGAAAATCTCGAAACCACATCAGCGCATTTTCAATAAAATAGGTCCTCACGGCATCACAATGCGCATCGTCGAAATTGATGGCGTTGCCCCAGGGTGTGTTGTATTTGTTGGTAAAGTAAGGTCCATACAGTCCAAAATAATTTCCTTCAGGGCCAAGGTGATTGTACACCACGTCCAACACTACAGCAATGCCTTTCTGATGACAGGCGTTCACCAGTTGCTTCAACATTTCTGCTCCACCATAACTGCTTTGTACAGCAAAAGGATAAACACCATCATAACCCCAGTTGCGGTTGCCTGGGAATTGAGCCACGGGCATAATCTCAATAGCGGTTATGCCAAGGGTTTTCAAATGATCCAGCTTTTCCTCAACTCCAGCAAAATCGCCGCTCTCCGAAAAGGTTCCGGTATGCAGTTCGTATACGATATACTCCTCCAGCGGCAGGTTGTTCCATGCTTCATCACTCCAATCAAACGTCTGTACATTCACCGCTTGAGATGGCCCGTGCACGCCTTCAGGCTGACTGAGTGATGCAGGATCAGGGTAGGCATCACCGTTATTCAAGATGAATTTGTAAAGCGTTCCTTCGCTTATTTCATGAGTGGTGGCACGCCAGTAGCCATATGCTGATTTTTCCAGGTTGATATGCCTGTTTTCTTCAGTAAGCAATATAGCGGCTTGTTCTGCATCTGGTGCCCACAGCACTACCTCCGCCAAGCCTTCTTTATTGAAGTTGACGCCAATAGATCGTTTAGTAATATCAATACCATCCATACTTTTTCTTTTCCAGGGGTTGTTGCAACAATACAGTGGATCGGCTTTCTACCCTAAGCGATTCGCTTGCTTTATACACGTCGCCTTTTTCAGCAATCAATCCATCGGCGGTGTCAAGTATTTTTATCCACTGCGGGCCGTATTTTTTAGGTGGCATAAAAAAATCAAGTGCTTCGTAATGGGCGTTGAAGATTACATAGAAGCTGTCATCAGTTATTTGCTCGCCCTTGGGGCCTACAGACCGCAACCCTCTTCCATTTAAAAACACGGCCAGAGATTTTGCATAGTCATGTCCCCAGTTTTCGTCTGGCATTTCCACTCCTTCGGGGAGAAACCAGGCTATATCGTGCAGGCCGATACCTTTTATGGGTTGCCCCTGGAACCATCGCCTGCGGCGGAAGATGGGATGTTTTTTTCGCAGATGAATAAGCTTGCGGGTAAACTCCAGGAACTCCTGGTCTGCCTGCTTCCAGTTTATCCACGAGATGTCATTGTCCTGGCAATAGGCATTGTTGTTTCCTTTCTGCGTTCTGCCTAATTCATCGCCGGCCACCATCATCGGAACGCCTTGTGAAAGAAACAGGGTAGTAAGAAAATTACGCTTTTGCTTGTTTCGAAGTTCTATAATGTCGGTGTCGGCAGAAGGCCCTTCAACGCCGCAATTCCACGAGCGGTTATGGCTTTCACCATCATTGTTATTTTCTCCGTTAGCTTGGTTATGCTTTTCGTTGTACGATACCAGGTCGTGCAAGGTAAACCCATCATGTGCTGTGATGAAATTGACGCTTGCTGTGGGCCTGCGATAGTCGCCCTTATACAAATCTGAGCTGCCGGTAAATCGCTCTGCGAATTCAGCTAACATACTTTCTGCTCCGCGCCAATAATCCCGGATGCAGTCGCGATACTTACCATTCCATTCTGCCCAGCCCAAAGGAAATTTGCCTACCTGGTAACCGCCCTCACCTATATCCCACGGTTCTGCTATCAACTTCACCTGCGAGATCACTGGATCCTGGTGAATGATGTCAAAAAACGCACTTAGGCGATCCACTTCGTGCAATTCACGCGCAAGTGTCGATGCCAGATCGAAACGGAAGCCGTCAACATGCATTTCGAGGATCCAGTAGCGAAGACTGTCCATAATCATCCTAAGCACACTGGGCAGTCGTGCGTTCAGTGTATTTCCCGTGCCGGTATAATCCATATAGTAGCGTGGGTCTTCGGTTAGCCTGTAGTACGACATATTATCAACACCTCTGTACGAAACTGTCGGACCCATGTGATTGCCTTCACCGGTGTGATTGTATACCACATCGAGGATCACTTCTATGCCTGCACGGTGCAGCTCTTTAACCATGTTCCTGAATTCTGTTACCTGCTGTCCCAGCACACCCGTGGAAGAGTATCTTACATCAGGCGCAAAAAAGCCGATAGTGTTATAACCCCAATAATTGGTGAGGTTGTTTTCTTTCAGGTGGCGGTCGGTGATGAAATGATGCACTGGCATCAATTCAACCGCAGTAACGCCAAGCTCCTTTAGATACTGAATAGTGACGGGGTGGGCGAGTGCTGCATAAGAACCTCTGATTTCTTCTGGTATCTCTGGGTGCAGCTTGGTGAAACCTTTAACGTGCGTTTCGTAGATAATGGTTTTATAATACGGCACTTTAGGTGGTGCATCATCCTCCCAGTCGAAATTGTGATCGATTACCACAGATTTTGGAAGGTAAGGAGCACTGTCGATGTCGCTGAAGCTGAGGTCGGCCTCTTCATTACCTACCTCGTACCCGAAAAGTGCATCATGCCATTGAATAGTGCCTGCAATTGCTTTTGCATAAGGGTCTATGAGCAATTTATTTGGATTAAACCGATGTCCACTCTGCGGTTCGTAAGGCCCATAAACCCTGTAACCATACAATTGTCCCGGTTTCAGGTCGGGCACATATACGTGCCACACGTGGTGCGAAACTTCGTTGATCCGGATCTTGACAGATTCAGCTTCGTCTTCGGTTGTCTTAAATAGGCACAGATCTACGCCATGCGCATTTTCTGCATACAAGGCAAAATTTACTCCTTCTCCATCCCAGGTAGCTCCTAATGGATAGGGAAAACCCGGGTACACTGTTGTATTCATCTATAGTTGTTTCAAATAATTTGCTGAGTTTTTTTCCCAATTCTTCATGGAGATTGCTTTTAGCATTGGTTAGCCGCACTGTGATAAATAAGAGAGCTTCGATTAGCACCAATAAAGAACAGGCTTGCACAGGGAGGTTTCGCGATATCTCAGTAGTCTTCTTCATTTACAGCGCCCATCAGCACGCCGGAAGCTTTTTGTAATTTTCGCTATTGTTTCAATATTCTTGCCAGTGATCCTAACATGCACAAGGCATCGTTTGCAGCAAATTCACGAAATAACAGTGTTGATTATGTACAATCTGGATTTTGTGCCGGGCCCGGCGTGGTGTTTTTCGTAAAAGCATAGTCCTTTTCCATATTCGATAACAGAATCAAAAATGACTTGAACAATGAATGTTGCCCGACGAATATTTTTAATGCTTTTTATCTGCTTGCTTCTTTCCAAGGCCTACGCACAGGTTTGTCCTCCTTTCTGGAAAGATATTCTTGCATTCAAGAAACTGGACTCGGTGAGTGCCCCTCCAAAGGATGCCATTCTTCTGGTAGGTAGCTCATCGTTCACGAAGTGGACAGATGTGCAGGATTATTTTCCTGGATACACCATCATCAACAGGGGCTTTGGCGGGTCCACATTAAAAGATCTTCTTCGATATGCGTATGATGTAGTGCTGCCTTACCATCCGAAACAGGTATTGATTTACTGCGGAGAAAACGACCTGGCACAAAAAGGCACGAGCAGCGAAGATGTAGTGCTGCGGTTTAAAACATTGTATGGAATCATTCGCCAAAATCTGCCAAACACGTACATACATTTTATTTCCATGAAACCGAGTCCAAGTAGACAGCACTTACTGCCACTCATGGAAAAAGCAAACAAAGAGATTGAATCTTTTCTGAAACAGCAGAAGCGGGCTAGTTTTATTAATGTATATCAGGCGATGCTCGATGCAGCAGGTAAACCAAAACCTGGTATCTTTCTAGAAGATCAATTGCACATGAATGCCTCCGGCTATG
>DASQNW010000081.1:0-8715 GCA_035644775.1 Chitinophagaceae bacterium
AGCGAATGGCAAAGTGGTACTTGTTAAGCAGTACAGACACGGCATTGAAGAAGTCTGCATTGAAACACCAGGTGGGGTAGTAGACAATGGAGAAAGTCCTGAAGCAGCCGTAAAGCGGGAGCTGCTTGAAGAGACCGGCTATTGTTTTTCAACGATCGAATATCTCGGAAAAATTTGTGCGAACCCGTCTACAGCTAATAATTTTCTGCACATGTATTTGCTCCAGGGAGGCGAGAAAACCTCAGATCAACAGCTCGATGAGACGGAAGATGTAGAAGTATCCCTGTATAGTATAGACGAAGTAAAAACGCTTTTAAAGAACAATAGCATCAGGCAAAGCATGCACGCTTCTTGTATGTTTTATGCCTTAAATAAATTAGGTGAAATGGCATACTAAGCGATTACCTAAAGCAGTCCTTCAGAGCCTATGTCCGGTATTCCATAATGTACTTTTCGATTACCCTCCGGCCCAATAGTTTTTGACAACTTCCTTCAGCTCAAATCCATGTTTCTCGTAAAACTGAAATACCAGCTGTGAAGTTCTTACGGAAATGTTTTTTACTGTTTCAATCTCCTTTAGCTTGTGAATTCTGAATTGTAGCAACTTGCTTCCCACCCCTTTTCTTTGGTAGTCCGGATGAAGAATATCCCAACTAATTTTGGCTTTAGCCCCTTCCTCAGAAAAGTTGAACCCTCCGCAGCAAATCACCCGCTCTACCCATTCAACCACTTAAAACTATCAGACTCGTTTCCCAGGAAGTAGACAAGACTTGCTTCTTCAATTGAAGAGAAATACATTGGAGTATTCAACCTAAAAAGCGTAAAAATATCCTCCTTGTCTTCATTTCTATACTTTCTGATATCCATGCCGATGGTATTTCAGGCGAGGCAAAGGCGCATCAAAATGCCTCACCAATTAAAATGTAAATGCCACGGCCTTCAGGTGTAAAGGCGAGGTCAAGCCGCGAAAAGATGTCTTTCTTGGGAAAGAGCAGAAATCGTAAACCTGCGCCACCTGCAAATTTCAGGTTGCTCGTATTTAATTGTGTAAAGTCATTGAACACCGTTCCTGTGCTAGCAAACACAGCCGCACCAAATCGTTTGGTAAAAGACAGGGGCAAGGGGAGCATGCGGTACTCTACTTGTGCGGCCAACTGGTTTCTGTCTCTATACCTTCCAAAATAATAGCCGCGCATTAAACTTTCTCCGCCCAGTAACGAAAGCTGATTGAAAGGTGGTTGGTTGATGGAAAACTGCCCAAATACCTGTGCAGCCAGAACGTCTCTTTTGTTGATCGATTTATAGATGCGATTGTCAGATATGATAGAAGTAAAGCTAAAATCGCTTCCCCATTTTCCATCGTAGTGCAATAGCGCCAGTTCAGCAAACCCCCCTTCACGAACATTCAACACGTTGTGCCGGTTGTCGTAAACCAAACCTCCACCAATGCCAAGATTAGTAGAGCCGTCGCTTCCCGGCGGTTTATCAACAACAGTTTGACCATGCGGCACAAATTCCGTAGAGCTAAGCCGCTGAAAGTCCACTTCCGGACCCAGAAAAAAATTCCGACCGATTTTTTTGAGCACTCGCTCACGCAGGTTCAACTGTAGCGCATCAACCCTTGCAATGTATTCTCGATCGGTGTTAGGACCAATGCCATAATACAGCAAAGGAAAATTCTGGAGCCGAATCCTACCAAGAATTGACCAACTGTTTCCAGCGCTATATAAAGAGTGGTCGAACCAAAGTCCGTATTGCCGCTGCAGCGTGTAAAATGTGAAACCATAAATCTCGCTTAACCTATTGGTAGTATCCCTTTGTGCATAATAGACATAAAGACTGCTCAATCCAAACTCCCAACTGGTCTCTGGCGCAAAAGCCAAAGTGGGATAAGAGATAAATTGCGGCTCGCGTATGTCCGTCGTATCATTGATCAGGCGGTTGATATAGCGAATCACAAAGTTTTTCTTCTGTGCCTGCACTTCAGCCGTGCATGCAAGAAGATTTATAAGAACAGTGACCAACAAAAGCAGGTTCGTTCTGGTTTGCTTCGCCAGTTGATGTTGATAGTTGGTATGGATCACTTTACCTTCTCCGCTTCTAAGATTCTTAATTGCCCGATGCTCATGATCTTCCAAAATTAGTCGGATCAGTTGATTATCCCTTCTATTGATCTTGCATTTAATTATTACTTTAATTTACAGCAATGGCATGGATCTGGAAAAAGCAAGTGCACCTGTTTGGAATTGGCTTCTTTTTCATTTTCAATTTCATTTTTTATTACGCGAGAGTTGTTATTGCTCTCGATATAAAGCTTTCTCTTTATTGCCTTATCTGCCTTGTGTTTGCCCTCCACCTCTGGTTCTTCAATTATTTCATTTTTTACCTGGTGAATCGTTTCTACCCTGGGTTACAGCCAAACATCGCTAAACGGCTTTTAGCTTTCGGAATCCTGATACCAATAAGTGTGGTGCTGGTTACTCTTTTTCAATCCTTCTTTTTCGATTTGCTTAATTCCGGTGCTAGCAGCTTTAGGTTTTATGTTCATTATGAAGACATAGGCATGAACCTGCTCTATTCACTTATTACGATATTTTTTCTGGAGCTAATACATTATTTCGGCAATTGGACAAAAGCCCTAACCGAAGCAGCTGAACTAAGGGAAAGGAATATAGAAGCACAGCTTCAGTCACTAAAAAGCCAGATCAGCCCCCATTTCCTCTTCAATAGCCTCAATTCTCTTTCCTCATTGATCCGCTCAAAGCCTGAACAGGCAGTAAAATTTGTTCACGAGCTCTCGGGAGTTTACCGGTACCTACTTCAGTCCAAAGATCACCACCTTTCAAAACTAGAAGAGGAACTCAAGTTTTTGCATTCTTACATGCACCTTCTCCAAACACGGTTTGGCGACGGACTTCAGTACGAAATCAATATAGAACGAACATTTCTACAATATCAACTTCCCTCATTTACATTGCAGCTGCTTGTTGAAAACGCGGTGAAGCACAATACGGTTTCAGTAGAAGCGCCGTTGGTAATTCGAATATTTGCTGAAGGGAATAAACTAATAGTGAAAAACAATTTGCAAAAGAGAAAAACTGCCATATCGTCGAACAACATTGGTTTAACCAACATCATCTCCAAGTACCGGCTTCTGACGAACGCAGAACTGGAGATAAGTGAAACCTCAGATGAATTTAAAGTTGTTGTACCGTTGCTAAGCAAAAGCATATGAACGTTCTTATTATAGAAGATGAACAACTAGGGGCAGAGGCGCTTAAAACTATATTGGCGGAAGTTGATGTGAGCATCAGGGTTCTTGCAGTTACTGGCAGTATTCGCGCCACTGCCGAATGGCTATTAAACCACGATGCTCCAGATCTTATCTTTATGGACATTGAACTTTCCGACGGACAGTGCTTTGAGTTGTTTAAAGAAGTCGAGGTAAGAAGTCCTGTAATCTTCACGACTTCGTATGATGAGTTCGCTTTAAAAGCTTTCCGTTACAACAGCATCGATTACCTGCTAAAACCAATATCTGCCGAAGACGTAAAGCTTAGCCTCAGTAAGGTGCGAAGCTTACGTCAGCAACTTGGCGCTAATGCCAACATACAACAAACATGGGAGCAACTGGTAAGTCAAATCAACAGTTCGGGCGTGCAGGCGGCATTCCGTGACCGGTTCTTAGTAAAGCAGGGGGAACGCTTTTTTTCTATAGACACTTCTGAGATAGCGTATTTTTTTTCTAAAGGAAAAGTATCATTCATTAAAAGCAAGAACGGGAAACAGTATTTTGTAAACTACACTCTCGATCAGTTGGAAAAAATGCTGTCGCCAAAAATTTTCAATCGCATCAACCGGCAGTTGATTGCGTCCGCAGGTTCCGTAGTTCAAATAAACTCCTGGTTCAACGGAAAACTGAAGCTGGTGTTATCGCCTCCGTTCGACGAAGAGGTAGTGGTGAGCCGTGATAAAGCAAGAGAATTTCGGCAGTGGATGGGCGAATGATTTATCCACTGCGACGATTGGGAAGCCAAAATCTACGTTTCGTCAGTTTCAGAGAGGCCGGTGCAGAACAAATTTGTCTATTTGATGAAAACCTCCATCAAATGAATCAGGCACTTATTGACAGCACTTTGCTCTTGTCAGCAGCGATTGTGGCGCTGTTGATCGTTCGATTTACGAAACAAAGAACAACAGGAGCCTTTAGCGCTTTTTTTCTGCTTTTCTCGCCGCTCGTCGTATTCCTCAACATGTGGGCACACACGGTTGCTGTCGCCCTTGTTAATTACAAGCGCCTTCAGGCTGGAGGGTTTCAATATAATTTTAGCTTTTACGGGCTGATGTTGCTAGGAGTTGTCTTTATTGTGGTGAGTGGCATTAACATCTCTTGCTCACGCAAGAGAATAAAAGGCAATGTAGAACAGGCAAAAAATATCCTTTGGTTGAACGGTGCAACCGCGTTACTCTTTTTGCCATTGTTTCCGTTGAATCCGATCGCACTGTTGCCTGTGTTTGCTTCATTTGTCTCTACCATAAGCTTGTTTTTCTTAAAGAGTTCTACAAAACCTGCAGAAATAAAGCCTTTCATTCACAGGCAGGCGAGAAGAGCGGTACCAGCGTGAGGAATCAATCCGCGGTTGATGTTTAACTATCCTGTTTTAGAACAATCTTTATCGGAGCTGTTGTTTGAAAAAGTCAACGGTACGTTTCCAGGCAAGTTCAGCTGCCGCTTTGTCGTACCTCGGGGTGGTATCATTATGAAAACCATGATTGGCATTAGCATACATATATGCAGTGTATCGTTTCTTGTGCTCTATCAAAGCTTTTTCATAAGCAGGCCAGCCTTCATTGACACGTGTATCCAGTTCTGCATAGTGCAAGAGGAGGGGACCTTTTATTTTAGGCACGTCTTCGATCGGGGGCTGACCTCCGTAAAACGGAACAGAGCCCGACAAGTTGGGAATGCGCACTGCCATCATATTGGCGATCCAGCCGCCGAAACAAAAGCCTACAACACCTGCTTTGCCGTTGCACTTTCTATAGCCCTGCAAGTAATGGTAAGCTGCAATAAAGTCTTCCAACATTTCATTTCTGTCCCTTTTGCTTTGTAGTGTGCGGCCTTCATCATCATTGCCGGGGTAGCCGCCAAGCGGCGTTAGTGCATCGGGTGCAAGCGAAACAAAACCAGCCAAAGCAGCTCTTCGTGCAACATCTTCAATATGTGGGTTCAAGCCGCGATTTTCATGTACCACCACGATTCCCCCGAGTTTCCTTTTTGCATTAGCTGGCATCGATAACAAAGCTTTGATAGTTCCACCACTTTTTGGTGATACATACTCAATGTATTTCGACTTGAGGCGAGGATCATCTTTTTTTATTTGCACTGCACCTTTGTAATCTGGCATCAGAAAACTCATAAGTGTGGCCACAGTAAGTCCACCTACGGCATAAGCGGATAGCTTTTGAATAAATTCGCGCCTGTCTACACGGTTGTGCGCATAGTCGTCATAAAGATCAAAAACCTCCTGGCTGATGTCTTCTTTCTTGATGGGCGTCACGTCTGCAGGCATATCTTTTTACTTTAAATGTAGCGCTCTTACTTCAACTGAGATATGCCGAAGACAGGTTTAATGCAGGGGATTAGGAAGATGAAAATACTCGTTGATGGTCTCCTCTAATCGTTGGGTTATTAAAGTAAAGTTTTCCGGAGAAGGTTCGAGGTTTATGAACTTGCCGATTATTTTACTCCGCCTATAGAGAATGAAGGTGCTTTCAACATCGGGGTCTATGTTATTTAGCTTTATCTCCGACAAACTATCTGAAAATGAGGGAACGAAAGTGAGTGCCACGTGCGTTAGGTTAAGGTCCTTACCAAGATCTTCCAGGAGTTTTTCACGATTGTTCTTGTTGTACTTGTTTTCATTACCGTAAACAAAATAAGCCTTGAAGTATTTTTTTCTCTGCTCAGCCTCACCTTCTAAAAACAATAACCAGTTTTTGATATGAGACCAATCAGGTTTATTGCCCACGAAGTATAATATACCATGATACCATCCATATTTACAGACAGGGCATGTTTTTGTTCCCTTGTCGGGTCCCCATGCATGAAAAGGCATAAAGGAAAAAACCTCTTCTCCCAGGTTGTTGCCGGAGCGGACTTTAATGGCTTTCGTCGACGGATAATTGGGTATGTTTAACCCAAGGATGATATTTCTTTCGCCGATGTGAAGCGCTCCTTGTTGTACCATTCTTACGGTGCCATTGCCGCCACGATTAAGCATCTTCTTTCTCCTGGAAGATGTAAGTAGCCTGTCGTCATCAAAAACAAAATCATCAATATAATACTCGTTTATTTCGTTTGGTTCTTTTACAGTTACATGAACATGAGCTGGTTCATCGTGAGACGGATAGCTCCCCGGTCGAAGAGTGTAGATAAAATACTTGCCATCATCACCCGTCTTGACCCACCCGCGGATGTAACCGTGGGTCTGCCCCAGCGCATTTGGTGGCATACTACGGAGCTGTTGCGGTTTGTGTATGTACCTGCCTCCAGTGTTTGTGTGGTAGTAGTATAACACAACACCTTTTGCCGGAGTTCTGCCATCATGTTCATAAACAATGCCGGTGAGCAATATTTTCTCGCCTTCGTCAGTCCAGGCGGCACTGGTATCCACGGCGTTGAGGGCATCAGGAATTTTGTAGTAGATAAACTCTCCATTTTCAAAAGCTCCACCGACTCTTTCTTTGTTTTCAGATCGTGTAGAATCAGACTGGTTCACCTGGCTATTACAACTGAGTAGCAATAAACCGAACACTGCAAGAGAGGATATGCTCTTTTTAATAGACATGGGAAAAAAGCTGCTGGCAAATTGGAGGTGAATAGGCTCAAAATCAAATCCTTTGTCGCAAGACGTGTTTATTCTGGTGCCACAGGATGACTGTCATTGAAAAGTTTTTTGAAATCAACTGCAAAGTTCCGGCTTAAGCGAATCACTGTGCCATTAGTAAGAGTGAGGTCGTAATCACCATTATGCCTGCTCGTGTAAAATGCTACAGCATGAATGTTTACAATGGTTGACTTATGCACCCTTACAAACATGGTGGGATCTAAAGTAGGGTAGATGGACTTTAGGGTTCCGTTCCACAGGTATTTTTTATTAGAGCAATGTATACATAGGTAAGGCGCACTTGCGGTAAAGCACATCACCTCTGAAACTGGTAGCCGTAATTTCCTGGACCCATCCGAGATACTGATACTATCTATGAAGCTTTCCACCTGTTTATTCTCTTCCTTCAGCTTGTAAGTAACTGAGTTCCATTTCCGTTCCCACAGCTGGTATAAGAGAAAAGGAATCGAATACAGAAGTGCCAACTGGTACAAATGCTCTGAAATGGCATAACTGAAAACCTGTTGAAATGCGTAGGTGTGGTAGTAAAATAGTCCTGACATGGCCCAGACCAGCAATGGGAAAGCAAGCAGGTGAAAAACGATTGGCATAATGATTAAGAGAACTTGCAGGCTCCATATATGTGTGAGCTTGCGGCTAATGGCAATGTATTGTGCATACATAAGTGGAGCAAACAACCACCAAAACGAGCTGAACATCACCGATTCGGAAAGGTAAAAGCTGTAAGATTTAAGGATTGAGCGCAGATAATCCTGAAGCAATATGACAACGACCAATACCGCAACGAAGCTTACCAGGAAAGTAAGAGCTTGTAAATCCTTTTGCTTTTTGATGGTACCCAGCATGAAACTAAGTTTAGGTTATCAGGCACTATTTTCAGTCATGCAATGAAGTTGATCCAGCAAGTGTGACCGCCAACACTTAGAGGTGACAGGAAAGTTACGGAACTTAGGAAATTTAATTCTGCTGAACACCTGTTTAGAAGAGGAGTCAATATGCAAGCTCTTCTTCGGGATACATCTACACTCTAAGCGATCCGCGAAATCCCCGGGCACCATAGTACGACGGTGCACTGTTGTGATAGACGAAGACCTTACCGTACCTGTAATCAGCAAAAAGGGCTCCGCCAAGCTCTCGAATATCCGAAGGCGTTTTCAGCCAGCTTGATGTTTTCGTATCAAACCTGCCAAGTTTCTGCAGCTCCCGGTATTCCTCCTCGTTTAAAAGCTCGATGCCCATTTCAGCAGCCATGTCCGTGGCGCTTGTTTTTGGCTTATGTTCTTTTCTCGATTCAAGACCTTCCCGGTCGTAACAAACACTTCTACGGCCGGCAGGGCTTTCAGCCGAGCAGTCATAAAAGATGTATTCGCCCGTTTGCTTATCATAACCAACCACATCCGGCTCTCCACCGCTCTTCTCCATTTCGTTGAGTGACCACAGTTTTCCCATATCCAACTTAAGCTTTTGCTGCACCTGGTGCCACTCCACACCTTTGTGGCGGTTCATGTTTTTTTCAAAACGGGTTTCTAATGTATTCAGCAGTTCATCGCGTTGTTCTGCTGAAATCACCTTTTTACTTCCTTTTGTCACAAGTGCATTTTTAACTGTGAGCTTTGACGAAAACGCTGCCGGCTTGAGGAGCAGCTTTGTAATTTATGCCGGACCATTTCTGTACCGCCCCTTAGCTAAGGTATCAAATTACTAAATTTTGTCGCGGATGGTATAAGTTCCTAAGCTAAACTCGTATCAGGTGAAAGTATGCAAAGTCTTAAGTTGAATTGGTACGGGCTTCAAAGTCGGGGGA
>DASQNW010000082.1:0-4224 GCA_035644775.1 Chitinophagaceae bacterium
ACATGCCCCAAACGGGAAAATTATATGCGTTGATATGCACAGCCACGCCCTCCTTGGGCACTAACAAATGATGCCCAATAAAGCTGCCTCCCTTGCTCAATGATACCGCTTCACCATCGGTGCAATATGGAAGATCCGGAAACTGCCGGCGAAGGGAAGCATTGGCAAACAGATTGCCGATACCGCCTTCTATATCAATCCAGCTGTCTGCTCTGGTTGCTCCAGTGTGGAAACTGATTTGGTAGAATTTCTCTTTTTGCTCCAACAGGTGCAATGCTAGGGCTTTCAGCATTCTGCCTCTTTCATGGAAACTAAGTTTCCTTAAGGCGGAATTGCCGACAGATCGTCCGTAACTTAAAATGGATTGAAAGTCCAGTCCCTGCGTAGACGTGGTAGCAAATGCATCACCTGTAACAGCATCAAACAAAACCTCGTCTTCGCCGTCACCGGGCACCCATCTGCCCTCTACATAGTTCTGTAGTTTCATAAGCAAGAATTATCGTTACTAAAGTTACTCTGTAGCGGCAACTAAGCATTGTTATAATTCCTGTACTTTTTTCCATTGTAGCTGAACGAGCCTTACGCCAGGGTCGGCTATCAGTGTCGCTTTTTAGATCAGCCGAAAAGCTCTTGCGACTCTACTTCCATTCTATACATTCCATATCATTCAACTCAGGGCCGCCGCCGCGGTTCGCACTTCCTGCAGCAACAAACAGCTTGCCTTTATAATACAGAGCTCCTGTTCCGTGCCTGCCTTTTTGCAGATCGGGCAATCGGCTCCACTGGCCATTCTGGGTATTTAGTACTTCTACTTCTGCATGTGCCGGCACCTGCTGCACGCTTTCTCCATTAAGAATAACCAGGAGTGGAGCTCTCGCAATTGACGCAGTTCCAGCTCTTGGAGTAGGGAGCTCCTGCGGAATGGTAGTCCAGGTGTTTGTTTTGAAATCAAAACGGTCGATCTCTTTTATGGTGAGATCTAATACTTTTCCTATGGCTGCATGCGAGGTGCGGCCTCCTGCCAGGTATACCTGGTCGCCCATGAGCGCTGCCTGAAAATGATCTCTTGGTCGCGGAGCATCGGGTAAGATTCTCCATTTACCAGTTTTAGGATTGTACTCGTCAAACCATTTTACATGACCATCCCAGTGTCCGTCAATAATGCCGCATACGAGGTAGATTTTATTACCACGCGTAAAAACGCCAGCAGAGGCCCTCAGCCGTTCAGCGGGAATGGTAGCGCCATACCGCCATTTGTTTGATTTTGGATTGAAGATCAAAAACTGGGATACCGGTTTTTCGTGCGGGTAGGAGCCAGTCATGGCAGCAATTACATAAATTTCTTTTTTAAAAGAGATCGCTTGGAAATGGTGAAACTCTATCGGCGGCTCAGCAAGCACAGTCCAGGAGTTTGTTTTAGGATTAAATTCTTCAATCGGTTTTTTGCCGCGGCCTCCCAGCGCATAAAATTTGCCGTTGCATTCCACAAAGCCATTTTCGTGGCGCTTGATTGCGCTATCGCTTGTCGAAACTACTTTCCATGAACCGGTGGAGACCTGCGCTTGCACCAGTAAACAATTGAAACTGATAAGAAGGCTAAAGAAGTTTTTCAATGTCTGCTATTTTGAGTGTACATAAAATTAAACATCATCGAACTATTATCAACTTCTTTAAGGCTTCGGAAGTTGTTTGTACGTGTGCACTTTCAAAGGAAGCTTGGAAATTCAACAACTCACTGCATTCAGAATCTCCTAGTGAAACCACTTTTTGATAGCTCAGAAAAAACCTTTATCCCCTCCATGTATCAAGTAGAAGGGCTATCAATTACATCAAATGGAGCGTACATTGGCAACTGACTAGAATGAAATACAAAGCCAATGAAAAGTCCAACCCTTTTACTGTTAATATGTACGTTTTTGTTGTGCTGCAAAAAAGGTGATGACGTAGTAAGCACATCTGGAAATGTGGACGACACTACAGGTGTAAAGCCCGTAAATACAAACCAGCCGGCAATGGCAACAACATTTGACCTTGATCCTTCAGAGGCTCCAAAGTTTGTTAAAGCAAATTACATTGAGCTTGATAGCATATATGAAGTAAGTCTATTCAGATCTGGAATCGGACACGACTATTCGGATGATTTTGAGTTCTGCCGAAGTATGAAGCATTATTTTAAACCAAAAGCAGGATTATGGTCGTCCATAAAGATCTACAGCCCAATAGATGGTACTGTAGTGAAAATTTTCAGCGAATGGGCCGGTAACCAGGTGCACATAAAAAGCAAAGATTTCCCCGCATTCACTGTAAAAATATTTCACGTAAATGTGAAGATCGACCTCAAGGAGGGCGACAAGGTAGTAGCAGGCCAGCAGCTTGGTACTCACATCGGAAATCAAACCATGTCTGACATCGCTGTGGCAGCATCTACTTCACTGGACGGGCCAAAGGATAACACCAATTCTGAAAAAGGGCTCCGGCTGATTTCTTATTTCCAGGTAATGAGCGATTCGCTCTTTAATTCTTATCAGATGTTCGGAATAACCTCAAGAAATCAGCTGATGATCGACAAAGCACAGAGAGACGCACAACCACTTACCTGCAACGGAGAAAGCTTTAACGATGTGGGTACCTTAAGCAATTGGTTGCGCCTTTAAGCCCTTATTGAACTTGTGCACCGAGGGACGGCTTATAAATCAACACCGGGCCTGGACGGCTGCGGAGAAGCCTCTTTGGCATGAGATTTTATAAACTTTCGCGAACGTTAACTTAGTAAAACGGTGCGCTTTGCATCGAAAAAAACTTGTTCATTAAAAAATGTAGGTTATGAAAAAAATTCTTTCTCTCGCAGCTGTAGCTGCTTTGTTGGCCTCTTGCAACAGTTCCGAATCTGATGGGGCAACGGTGAATACAGACACAACTACCACTACAACAACTACCACAAACAACAATGCAGCTTATGCACCTGGTGACGGCGATGTTTCGTACAGGAACGGAAAAGTTGTAGTATGGCGCAACAATGATTGGGTAGAGAGTGATAATGACGTTACCCTTGATGACGGTGCCGTGGTTCGCAGAAATGGGGAGGTGAGAAAAGACAATGACGTAGTCGTATTAAAGGATGGTGAAGTGGTGAATAAATCGGGAAGGTTTTTTGACAGAGCGGGCAACGCAATCGAAGGCGCATGGGATGCCACTAAATCCGGCGCAAAAAAAGCAGGTAACGCCATTGGAGATGCCGCTGAAAAGGTGGGCGATAAAACTAAGGACGTCTTTGACGGAGATAAGAAAGATCGCAATTAGATAAAGGAAAACACAGCCCCGGCACAACCGCCGGGGTTTTTTATTTAGGTGTAAACGAGCTTACCTAGGGGGGATTGCATTAACCTTGTAGCTTAAACCTATGTCAAAAAAAGCTATTCTGGAGGTGTGTGCTTTTAATGTTCAGTCCTGCATTATAGCCGAACGGGCAGGCGCAGCGCGGGTGGAGCTCTGCGACAATCCTTTGGAGGGCGGTACAACGCCAAGCTATGGTACTATTCAGCGCGTGCGGGAAAAAATATCTATTCTTCTTTACCCCATCATCAGGCCTCGATCTGGTAATTATTTCTATAACGAAGACGAGTATGAAATCATCAGACGTGATATTTCCGTCTCTAAAGAACTCGGCTGCAACGGCATTTCCGTTGGTGCTGCAAACATCGATGCTACTATCAATGTGGAATGGATGAAGCGAATAGTAGAATGGGCGCATCCAATGGGTGTTACATGCAACCGGGTATTCGACGGTACGCCTGACCCTCTTCAGGCACTGGAAGACATTATCAGCTGCGGTTGTGAGCGTGTGCTGACTTCCGGCCAGAGAACTGCCGCACCTGACGCAGCAGATCTGCTCTCGCAGTTGGTACGACAGGCTGCCGACCGCATCATCATAATGCCAGGCGCAGGCATCAAATCAAGTAACATCAAAACGCTTCAAGAGGCATGTGGAGCAAAGGAATATCACGCCTCTGCCAGGAAGGCTGCCAACAATCCGTCGACTTATGTGAACAAACAGATCAGTGATTATGGTAATTTCTATATCGCGGATGAAAAAGAAGTGGAACAAATGGTTCTGCTGATTTCTTGAAAATCTTGAGTAAAGTTTATTTAAGACAGGTTTGCTGAACAGATCTGCTTAAATTATCACTACACCCACACTTTTTTTCTGACCTTGAAGACTGCACC
>DASQNW010000083.1:0-13999 GCA_035644775.1 Chitinophagaceae bacterium
GAATGGCGGCTCAGCTACTCAATACTTTGTTGGAAATTTCGAAGGTAAAAAGTTCTCAGCAATTGATACAACTACGAAATGGATTGATTATGGCCCAGACAATTATGCCGGTGTTACGTGGTCCAATACCGGTGCACGAAAGGTGTTTTTAGGCTGGATGTCGAATTGGGAATATGCAGCTAATGTTCCCACTCAGGCCTGGAGAAGTTCAATGACCATACCAAGGGAGCTGAGCCTCGAAAAGATCGATGGTCAGTATTTGCTTCGGTCACTTCCGGTGCGGGAGCTGGCTACTATTTCATCAAAGACAAGATCTGTACAGGGTCTGCACATAAACGGCAAACAAGATCTTACCTCCTCTGTGAGAAGTTTTAGTTTGCCAGCGCAGATCTCGTTTGCGACAGATAATCTGAAAGATTTTTCGCTCGTGCTCTCCAACAGTGCTGGCGAGCAATTGGAGATCGGATATAATTCTACAAACAACCACTATTTTATCGATCGGAGTAAATCAGGAAAGACCGACTTCCACAAAAGCTTTGCACGAAAAATTATAGCGCCTCGGCTGGTGAATACGAAAGCAGCGACGATTGATTTATGGATAGATGTTGGTTCTGTTGAAGTATTTACTGACGGCGGCACATCTCTTTCAACCAGTTTATTTTTCCCTTCAGCTCCCTACGACCAAATTTCAATTGAGGGAACTTTGACGATTAGAAACTTTTCAAACACTCCTATCAGGTCTGTCTGGAAGTAATCCGCTACACAATATGACTGCCATTGCCACAACAGAAGATATTGACGCACTGGAGTTGCTGGTGAATAGCGCCTACCGGGGCGAGAGTTCAAAGAAGGGTTGGACCACAGAAGCAGACCTCCTCGATGGCATTCGCATTGACAAAGAACGTTTGGAGGAAATAATTCGAAACTCAGATTCCGTGATATTGAAAATGATTGATGAAGATGGAATTATTACGGGATGCGTAAACCTGCAGAAAAAGCATGACAGCATGTTTCTCGGAATGCTTACGGTGAAACCAGGTGCACAGGGCTCGGGCCTGGGTAAACGGCTGATGCAAGAGGCAGAGGAGTACGCAAGACTGCAAGGGTGTTCACGTATGGTAATGACTGTTATATCTGTTCGTTCAGAACTGATAGCGTGGTACGAAAGAAGGGGATATCATCTAACAGGTGAGAAAAAACCTTTTCCATCAAATGATCCGCGGTTTGGTATGCCTAAGATAGAGCTGGAATTTGCAGTAATGGAGAAGCAGTTATAAAGGAATTAGATTGCGTCTTCCGTTCCTTGAAGCGAATGGTACCGTTGCATTATTGTCAAGCTCGTTCTTCGGTCTCCATGCCACGAAATCTCCTTTTCAGGTGTCACTTAATAGAAATCTGCGTTCAAAATTAAATTTTGAATGATTTTTTTCGTTTGATTAATATCTTACTGCCGGAAAGATCCTATGCAAGCCAAACTACCACTGCTGATGAAGCATATTTTTAGTTGCTTTTTATTGCTTACGTGCACTTCCCTTTGCTGGTCGCAAGTATGCGATGGGCCGGGGCAAACACCTTCCCGGGCCTTTCCAGTTTGTGGCACCGGTACCTTCATCCAGTCTACCGTTCCCCTATGCGTCACACGTTCTTTAACTGTTCCCGGATGTACGGGAGTGGAGTATACAGATAGAAATCCATTTTGGTATAAGTTCACTGCATTCAAAGCAGGTACATTGGGCTTCCTCATTGAGCCGCTCGATCAGAATGATGATTACGACTGGCAGTTGTATGATATCACAGGCAGAAATCCCGATGATGTTTTCACCGACGCATCGTTGATCGTTACAGGCAACTGGTCGGGCACCTATGGCAATACAGGTGCCTCCGCCGGAGGTGTTAACTCAATTCAATGTGCTTCGGATCCCGCCCAAAACAAGAACTCCTTCAGCACTATGCCGCAGCTGAAAGAGGGGCATACTTATCTGCTATTGGTAAGCCATTTTACTAATTCGCAAAGTGGATATAACCTGTCGTTTAACGGCGGTTCAGCTGTGATTACCGATCCTACAGTTCCGGCATTGAAGACTGCCGAAGCCTCGTGCAGCGGTGACGTGGTTCGGCTCAAACTCACTAAAAGAATTAAGTGCGCCAGCATAGCTTCTGACGGTAGCGATTTTTACGTGACTCCGTCAGGAATGAACACCACAGCGGCCGTTGGCGTTGATTGCACCATTGGGTTCGATAGCGATTCTGTTTCTATCAAACTAAATTCATCTTTGCCTCCTGGAGACTACAAGCTTAATGTAAAAAAAGGAAGTGACGGTAACACCCTGTTGGATAACTGTGATAATCCTGTAGCAGAAGCCGATTTTGTGTCTTTCAAGGTGCTGCTGTTGGCGCCAACGCCCATGGATAGCATGGTACCGGTGAAATGCGCACCAAAGGAGTTGAGACTGGTTTTCAAAAAGCCAATCATGTGCTCGAGTATCGCAACAGATGGCAGCGACTTTTCTATCACAGGCACTTACCCGCAGGGTATTGCTGCAGCAAGCGGAAGCTGTGTAGCTGGTGCAACTAAAGAAATCGTTATTGTTCTTACGCAGCCGCTTCAAACAGCAGGCAACTTCAACCTGGTCTTAAAAGCAGGTTCCGATGGAAATACCTTGCTTGACGAATGTGCTCAGCAAACACCAGCCGGATCTGCAATTGCGTTTGGTGTAAAGGATACCGTGAATGCTGACTTTACTTATAACATCCGTTACGGCTGTGAACGGGATACTGTGGATTATTTTCATGCAGGAGGGAACGAAGTAAATAGCTGGCGATGGAACCTTGACGAGAATGGAAGCTCAGTTCAACAAAATCCTCAGGCCATCTATTCAGTATTTAACAAGAAGCTTGCTGAACTTGTGGTAACAAATGGCTTTTGCTCTGATACGGCAAGGCAGGAAGTGCTGCTGGACAACTACCTGAAAGCTGATTTTTCTGTTCTACCGGATAATTGCCCCATGGAGCCAATTGCATTCACAAGTACTGCTGTAGGAAAGATTACCACACACCACTGGAACTTCGGCAATGGCAACGTTTCTTCTGAAATGTCTCCTCAGAATATATATCTGCAACCCGACAGAGAGACATCGTTCCTGGTTAATTATTCAGTTGTTGATGAATGGGGTTGCGAACAAACTGCGACAAAGCCAATAAAGATTTATAGCAGCTGCACAGTTTTTATACCTAATGCGTTCACTCCGGGTAATGACGGCAGGAATGATGCTTTCCGTGTGTTGAACGCGGTGAAAGCAGAAAACTTTGAGCTGAGAATATTTAACCGCTGGGGACAGATGCTCTTTCAGTCGAAAGACTGGAAGAGGGGTTGGGACGGGCGCCTGAACGGGCAGCTTCAACCAACAGGAACATATGTGTGGTTCGTTCGTTACAAAGACAGCAGGAACAACCAGCTAGTAGAGCGTAAAGGGAGTGTGGTGCTCATAAGGTAGACTAAATTTCACTGGCTCCTACCAACTTTTTTCTTGATGATTGTTTGCAGTCTATCCGTCTAATTTTGCAGGTATGACTAAGCTTTCTGTAAACATCAATAAGCTGGCTACGTTGAGGAATAGCCGCGGTGGCAACAATCCTGATATTGTGAAGGCAGCTGTTGATGTACAAAGATTTGGTGCAGACGGTGTGACGGTGCACCCGAGGCCCGATGAGCGGCACATCCGCTACAGCGATGTTCGGGAAATCAGCAACGTGATCACAACTGAATTCAACATCGAGGGGAATTCACAGGAGCAGAAATTTATTGACCTTGTGCTGGAAGTAAAACCACAACAGGTAACACTGGTGCCAGACTCCTTAAACCAAATCACATCTAACCACGGGTGGGATACAGTTACCCATAAAAATTATTTGAAAGAAACAATAGCCATATTTAGATCTGCCGGAATACGGGTGTCAATTTTTGTTGATCCTGTTCTAAAAATGGTTGAGGGTGCTGCAGAGACAGGTACTGATAGAATAGAACTGTACACCGAGTCTTTTGCTACCCAATATGCTGCAGGGAGAAAACAGGATGCAATAGGTAACTATGTGGCGGCAGCCGAAAGAGCTAAGTCTTTGGGGTTGGGTATAAATGCAGGGCACGACCTTGATCTGCACAACCTGAAATTTCTAAAGCAAAATATTTCATGGCTTGATGAAGTGAGCATTGGACATGCGCTTATTTGCGACGCGATTTACCTCGGGCTGGAGAACGTTATTCAATTGTACAAACGACAACTGCAGTAACGAGTATGCACTAAATCAGAAAAGCCTCTGTTGAGAGGCTTTTCGAAGAATTTTTTTGATCTATTTTACACGATTCCCGCGGCAGCCTTCGAAATAGAACTCGTTAGTGCCGTTAGAGAACTTCCCATGATGGCTTTGCCAAGCTTTCTCTGCTTCTTTCGGGTATATAAGTAATAACCAACGGCAAGCATAGTCGTGGCTGCTGCAATTCTTACCACAAAGTATCTACGCCTCGCAGGTGGCACATAGGTTACCCCGTCCTCATTAAACAATGCAGGCTCCTTCACATATCTGCCTTTCTCAGGCATCCCAAGCTCCCAAAACTTTTTAGCGAGCCTATGTAATCCCTTTCTAGCTTCATCGCCGTAAAACGACTGGCCATGACCGCTGGCGATAACGTTTGGTTCCAGAGCAGCGAGTTCTTTTACAGACCTGGCAGAAGCACCCCAGTCTGCTGTGAAATATTTGGGCGGTCCACTAATAACCTTAGTCTGATTCATAACAGATAAAACTGACTCCTGTTTGGTAGTAACAACTGCGTCACCCGCAATAAGAACGCCGTCTCTTTCTCTGAAAAGACTCACGTGTCCGGGTGTATGGCCAGGAGTATGAATCCATTTCCATTCAGGAAGGCCGGGTACCGTTTGATCTTCCGGCAATTCCTGCAAACGGTCTTGCAGATCAATTGGCGATTTTGGATATACAAACGCAAGAGTAGCCATAGCTCCGCCACCTACTGTCGGGTCTGGTGGAGGATAAGACGACTTGCCTGTCAGGTATGGCACTTCAAGGTGATGAGCGTAGACAGGTACTCCCCACTCATCTGACAATTGTTGTAAAGAACCTCTGTGGTCAAAATGACCATGGGTCATTATAATTGCAGTGGGCAGGGTATTAGCATCAAGAGCTGCCGCAACTAATTTTTTTATTTTAGGTCCAGAGGTTTTCAGTCCCGCATCAACTAATACAAAGCTGTTGTCAACCTGGTTTTGAATGATGAAGACATTCACAAACACATCTTTCAGCCGCCATACGTTTGGTGCTACCAAAAACATATTACTTCCTATTTCCCTTTCCATTGTAGCCGTAAGCTGCCTTTTATCTACTAATTGTCGATTCATAATTTTCCATTTATACGTGCAGTGAATCAAATAACATACCATGCCTTTTTCAATTCGACGTGAAATGCCGGTGTAGCACGAGTTGTCAGAAAAGGTGTTGCTTCGACTAACATAACGGTTCAGTTTACATAGTAAAAACTATTATTGCAGAGAATACTGGTATGAAATCTAAAGCTGCTCCATATTTGATCCTTATCATTCTTGCGCTTGCAGTTTACTTCTTGAAAAAATGGAAGGATGTAGAAGAGCTTGCAGACAGCAAAACCGAGGTTCGCAGGCGAGGATTTGACAGACGCGTAAGCACGCTTGAGTATACTAAGCACGCTCTCTGCCGCATGGATTGCCGCCGCATTAGTAAATCAGATGTGCAAGAAATTATGCGAACGGGAGAGATAAACTATGCCAAAACCGATGTGAATGATCAGCCCTGTCCCACCTATGCCTTACAGGGGTACACCAACGATGGTGAACATTTGCGAGTGATATTCGCTCAATGTCAAACGAAAACAAAGGTGGTTACCTGTTACGATTTACAGCGTGACTTTGAATGCCACTGCCCTGGAGACGAGAAAAAAACAAAGCGGAGCCGTGCAATGGAATCAAGCAGAAACTAATGACAGAGTTTAAAAGAATACTATTGTGGCTGTATAACATCTATGCTGCTTTGGTGTTTATTGCTTTGATGATACCGATGTTCTTGTTTGCTGTTGTGGTGTCTTTCGCAGGACATATAAAGGGAGGCAATCTCATTTACAAAGGCTGCCGCGTGTGGGCACATATTTGGTTCGGTCTCATTTTCATCCGGCATAAAAACATCTACGAACAAAAACCAGATAAACATGCTTCTTACATTTTTGTCGCGAATCACATCTCTTACCTGGATGCGCCGATAGTTGTCAAAACTTTCAAAAAACCCTTACGTGCATTAGGTAAAGTTGAAGTTTCATCTGTTCCCATCTTTGGCTTTATTTATAGAAAGGCGATTGTGACGGTGGACAGAAGCAGTACCGGCAACAGGGCCAGGAGTGTGCAGATTCTCAAGTCTATCTTAAAGAAAGGAATCTCAATACTGGTATTTCCCGAAGGAACATTTAATATGACTAATGAACCTTTAAAAAGCTTTTACGACGGGGCATTTCGCATTGCCATTGAAACCGGAACACCTATAGTGCCGGTGCTGTTCCTTGATGGTTATAATAGAATGCCTTATAAGTTTTTGTTTTCGTTAAATCCCGGCAGAAGCCGTTCCGTCTTCCTCTCTCCGATCGCCGTAGAAGGTCTGGTTATCAAAGACGTGGCAGCACTTCGTGAGAAAACTTATGCAGCGATGGAACTAAAGCTAAGAACCTACAATGCCAGCTGGATCAAGTCGCCGCCGATTGTTTAACTATCATTCAATTGAGCGGCCATTCATATCCATTCTTCTGTTTTATCTTTCACTTTCATGTACGCCGAGATCATTATACCACTTGCGCTTCCTAAAAACTACACCTGGAGTGTGCCTGATAGTCTACGAGAGCAACTTCTTCCCGGCTGCCGTGTAGAGGTCAACCTCGGTAAAGCAAAAAAATATGCTGGTATTGTCAAGCGTATCCATAACGAATTGCCTCACAGCTTTGAGGTAAAGGAAGTTCTGAACCTGTTAGATACTGAACCTGTGCTGCAGCCATGGCAACTGGAATTTTGGGCATGGATAGCCTCGTATTATATGTGTACAGAAGGAGAGGTGATGGCTGCTGCTTTGCCTGCTCATTTCAAGTTATCCAGCGAAACGATGCTGGTGTTCAACGAAGAGTACGGCGACGATTTTTCGGACCTTGACAGTGAAGAATTTTTAGTTGCAGAGGCTTTATTGATGAAACACGAATTGCGATTAACAGAAGTTCAGCAGATACTGGATGCTTCGCATGTATATCCGATTGTGAACCGTTTGATAGGTAAAAAGGTGTGTTTTGTATGGGAATCGTTGAAGCAATCTTACCATCCAAAAAAAGAAAGCTTTGTCTTGCTCAATAGCATGTATAGCAATGAGGAAAAATTATCAGAGTTGCTTAACAACTGGAGCCGTGCTCCCAAGCAGATGGAATTACTTCTTAGTTATCTGCACCTGATGAAAACACAGGGTGAAGTTACGAGAACAGAATTGCTGAAGAAATCAGGAGCTACGGATGCTCAGCTGAAGGCATTGGTTGACAAAGAAATCATACGTGTAGAAAAGAGATCTATAGATCGTTTGACTTACGCACCGAAAGATGTTGTCATCGACTTTTCGCTCACACCTGCACAACAAGAGGCCAAAGAAGCAATTGACCGCTGTTTTGAAAGCAAGCAGGTTTGCCTCTTGCACGGCGTAACGTCAAGTGGAAAAACACATGTTTATATCAAGATCATTGAACAACATGTGCGCAGAGGATTACAGGTGTTATACCTTCTTCCTGAAATTGCCCTCACCTCACAGATCATCCGGAGGTTACAAAAACATTTTGGTGGCTTTATCGGCATTTATCACTCTAAATTCAGCCAAAACGAGCGAGTGGAGATATGGAATAAGGTGAAGACGGGTGAACTTAAGATTGTACTTGGCGCCCGCTCTGCACTTTTTCTTCCCTTTCAGAATCTTGGACTGATTATATGCGATGAAGAACACGATACTTCCTATAAACAACACGACCCTGCTCCCCGTTACCACGGTAGGGATGCAGCCGTATACATGGCTTCCCTTACCCAGTCAAAAGTCTTGTTAGGGAGCGCAACGCCTGCCCTCGAGACTTATTACAATTCAAAAAACGGTAAGTATGGTCATGTTGAGTTACTCGACCGGTTTGGTGATGTAAAGCTTCCGTCAATACAGATGGTAGATACACGTATGGTGGCCAAAAAAGCAGGCGAGAAGGTGATGTTTTCTCCCCAATTGTTGGAGGAAATAGAAGATGCGGTAGCCAGAAAAAAACAGGTGATCTTGTTTCAGAACAGGCGGGGCTACTCACCTTACCAGATCTGTAAAGTATGCGGATGGATTGCACAGTGCCGTAATTGCGATGTATCTCTCACTTACCACAAGCTTTCAAACAAGTTAAAGTGCCACTACTGCGGAAACATTTATCCGCCGGTGCAGACCTGCCAGGCTTGCGGCAGCGATAAATTGATGCAAAGAAATTTCGGCACAGAACGAATTGAGGAAGTATTAGATAAAGCGCTGCCCGAGTTAAAGGTGTCACGCATGGATTTCGACACTATAAGGAATAAAAATGCTCATGATGTGTTGATACAACAATTTGAGCAGCAGAAGACTGATGTACTTGTCGGTACGCAGATGGTAGTAAAAGGTTTGGATTTTGATAACGTAGATCTTGTGGGCATTGTGGATGCTGATGCGTTGCTGCACTTTGCAGACTTCAGGGTGAATGAGAGAGCTTTTCAGTTGATGGAACAAGTGAGCGGCCGTGCTGGAAGGCGAGACAGCGCGGGGAAAGTGATGATTCAGACCACCAATCCTTCACACCCGGTTATTGAACATGTAAAGCGGCATGACTATGTAGGGATGTACCTGGATGAAATTGAAAAGCGAAGACAATTTATGTATCCCCCTTTTTCAAAGATCATTCACCTCAGCTTCCGGCATAAAGACCGGAACATTGTAAGAGATGCAGCCCACTCCTTTGCACAGGCGATTGACCTTGTTTATGGAAAATTTGTGGTAGGTCCGGCGGAGCCAATAGTGAGTCGCGTTAGAAACCTTTTTTTAATGGAGCTTCTGCTGAAATTGCCTAAAGACGGTTCTTTCCTTGCACGTTGCAAAGCTGATTTACTGAAGCAAATTGTTGCACTACACGCTGAGAAAAATTTTAGAACAGTGTTGGTGGTGCCTGACGTAGATATTGTTTGATAGGAACTTGTTTTTTCAAAGCGGCTGAATATCAAGTCGCATAATCCTGATTGATGAAGGTTTTGACAAATGTTTCTTTGAAGCCGCACAACACGTTTGGGATTGATGTGCAGGCAAGATATTTTTCTTCATTCAGCAACCTCTATGAACTGGAGCAGGTGCTCGAGTATAGTTCTCTTGTTGCAGCAAATCAGCTGCTGATATTGGGAGGAGGAAGTAATATTCTTTTCACCAGAGATGTTGATGGTGTAGTTGCTAAGAATTCGATCAGGGGTATTGATGTAGCCGGTGAGGATGAAGATTTTGTTTATGTAAGAGTTGGAGCGGGAGAGAGCTGGCACCAGTTTGTACTTTATTGCCTTGAAAAAGACTTTGCAGGCGTGGAAAATCTTTCGTTGATCCCCGGCAATGTGGGGGCCTCACCCATGCAAAATATTGGGGCCTACGGCGTAGAAATCAAAGATGTTTTCCATGAGTTAGAAGCGTTTGATTTAAATGAAAAGAAGCTCACTAGATTTTTACTTGATGATTGCGAGTTCGGCTATCGCGAAAGTGTGTTTAAGAGGAGGTTGAAAAATCAATTCGTAATTTCTTCTGTAACGTATAAACTTAGAAAAAAACCAGTTTACAACACCTCCTACGGAGCCATTCAGCAGGAGTTGGAGAAAATGGGAGTTCTGGAGCTAAGCATAAAAGCAATATCACAGGCAGTGATCAATATCAGATCATCTAAATTACCAGACTGGAACGTTGTTGGAAATGCAGGAAGCTTTTTCAAAAACCCTCAGATACCGGATGAACAATTCCAGACTTTGAAATTTCGTTTCCCCGACGTAGTGGCGTTTCCTGCCGCGAATGGATATACCAAATTAGCAGCTGGCTGGTTGATAGAACAATGTGGCTGGAAAGGATACCGCGAACGCGATGCCGGTTGTTACATCAAGCAAGCACTTGTACTGGTAAACTATGGAAGCGCGAGAGGAGACGAATTGTTTGCACTAAGTGAAAAAATTATTTCATCTGTACACCAGAAGTTTGGTGTGGATTTAGAGCGGGAAGTAAACATTATTTAACAGCCGCGCTACAGGTTTGTGCTCAAACCATAATACAGGTGATATCAATAAAGAAACATTGGGGGTTCAGGTTTTAAGATGCCGTTGTTAACGGTAATCGTCCTCATCTTCGTCCTCAAAGCTTGCGGACGATTGAATGTTCAACATGCTTCCCATCAGGTCTTTAAATTCCACAGACGTCTCTAATATTTTCTTGCTGATCAGCGAGTAGGAAGCGAGCCCATGAAGCACAAACTCCATCAGCAATGCAGCTTCTTTTTCATTGGCATGAGCGTATGATTTTTTTACCAGCGCATGTAATCCATCTACCGAGTACAACTGGTTTATTTTTTCTCTGTCCTTTGTACCAAAAAATACGTTTACATGATTGCCTTTGTCGAACCAGCTAATGATGGCCCGGTAAGGATTATCAACCGGCTGTGGAGCCTCTCCTTTACGCGGTGCTCGTTTTTTTATTTGGTCAGGATTAGGAAAGTATTGCACGAATTGCGATCTGATTGCTTTGTCAAGCAGGTTCATTGCTACCTGGTAAGGGCCTTCCTGTTCTCCTTCATACACCAGTTCGATTTTGCCCGTAATTGAAGGAATGATTCCGATGAGATCGGATATCCAAACCTGTGTTTGATTTTCTTTGTTGATGATGGCTCTTCTTTCTGCAGCACTTATTGCATTTTCAAAAGCTGAAATAGTAAGGCGGGCACTTACCCCACTTTTTTTGTCAACAAATTCGCTGGTGCGTGCTTCAAAGGCAACCTGCTCTATCAATCTTTTTACCAGGTCACTTACTATCACCTTCAACTTTTGCTCGTCTAAAATGTCGGCTTCTTGCTCTGTGATAGCAAGGGCTGTTTCCAGCGTCTTTGGATAGTGAGTTAGAATTTGGCTTTGAATCCGGTCTTTCAACGGTGTTACAATCGACCCGCGATTGGTATAATCTTCCGGGTTGGCGGTAAATACAAACAAAATGTCAAGCGGTAAGCGCAACTTGAAGCCGCGTATCTGTACATCACCTTCTTCCAGGATATTAAACAACGCTACCTGGATTCTTGCCTGCAGGTCAGGCAATTCATTAATTACGAATATGCATCTGTTGCTTCGGGGAATTATGCCATAATGAATCACTTGTTCGTCCGCAAAACTCAATCGCAGATTGGCTGCCTTTATCGGATCAATATCGCCTATCAGATCAGCAACACTAACGTCCGGCGTAGCCAACTTTTCACCATAGCGCTCACTTCGGTGAAGCCATTCGATAGGAGTGTCGTCGCCTTTGGCGGTCACCAGGTCACGTGCATACTTGGAAATTGGCCGTAAGGGGTCATCATTGATATCTGTGCCGGCAACTACCGGAATATACTCGTCAAGCAATTCGGTCATTTGGCGGGCCATACGGGTTTTTGCCTGCCCCCGCAGCCCCAAAAACAAGATGTTGTGCTTGCTTAGCAAAGCTCTTTCCACATCAGGGATTACGGTTTCTTCGTAGCCTAAAATCCCGCTAAACGTATCTTCCTTGCTTTGCAATTTGTGAATGAGGTTGACACGTATCTCTTCTTTTATTGTTTTTGGCTTATAGCCTGCTTCTTTCAGCTCCCGTATTGTATTGATTCGTTTGGTGTCCATTGTAAAAATTCTTCGAATTTATTGTTCTTTTTAGCTGTAGTTGTGTTAAGCCTTTTCGTTAACAGCCTCGCCTATGTTCAAATTCAACTGATAAACTTTAGGATAGTAATTTCTGTGGGTTGGTGATCACCTTGAAGATTGCTCCTGCTAATACACTGTTTTACGTTTGCCGCTCTCAAAGTCTTTGAAAATAAAAGCGCCGAGTTTATCCAGGCTGGCAAAAAATGCTTTTCCGTGATTCATCTCTGTAAATTCCTGAACAAAGCGCTGCAGGTAAGGATCGGTAGCGATCATGAAAGTGGTAATTGGAATTTTGAGTTTCTTACATTGAGCAGCCAGGTTGATGCATCGGTTAGTGATCTTACGGTCAAGACCAAAACTGTTTTTGTAATATCGTTTGCCCGTCTTCAAGCAAGTGGGCTTGCCATCTGTGATCATGAAGATCTGCTTGTTCGGATTTTTCCTTCGCCTCAGAATATCCATTGCCAACTCAAGACCTGCTACCGTATTTGTGTGGTACGGGCCCACCTGCAGGTAGGGGAGGTCTTTGATCTCCACCGGCCATGCATCGTTTCCAAACACCACAATGTCAAGCGTGTCTTTAGGGTACTTAGTAGTAATCAGCTCGCTAAGCGCCATGGCAACTTTTTTCGCCGGCGTGATCCTGTCCTCGCCATAAAGAATCATTGAGTGCGAAATATCAATCATTAATACCGTAGACGTTTGGGCCTTGAAATCTGTTTCGCGGATTTGAAGGTCATCTTCCCGCATGTGAAAGCTCTCAACGCCATGGTTAATCTGTGCGTTGCGAATGGATTCGGTAAAATCTATTTGCTCCATCATGTCGCCGAACTGAAATGGCCTTGTGTCAGGGCTTATTTCTTCGCCCATGCCTGGCTTAAACGTCTGGTGGTTCCCTTGTCTTGATTTTTTAAGCTTGCCAAAGATCTCCTCAAGACTTCGCTTACGAATTCCCTGCTCCGTTTTGGGGGTAATCTTGATCTCACTTTTATCTTCAGCATCGGTGATATATCCTTTCTCCTTAAGCTCCTCAAGGAAATCTCCCATTCCATAATCGTCGTCAGTCATTCCATATTGATTATCCAGTTGGTTGAGCCACTGAAGAGCTTCCGCAACATCACCGTTAGTATATGTTAGCAATTGCATGAAAAGATCCAGCAACTGTTCAAATTTGCTTTTGCCTTGTGCGTTTGGATCGAATTTGGAAAAGTGAAAACCGGTCATGAAGTACTCCGAAGTTATTATTTAAACTACAACAATTGTGCTGTCTTTGTTCAACCAATATGTTAAAGGAAGCGGGTGCAACATCAAAAATGTATGCTCCATTGGAATAAAAAAAACCCTCATGCTGAGGGTTTACTTCTTTAGCGCTGGCGCGTGGAATCTGCGGCATTACCGACCGACTCCGAGTGCTCTGCTGCTCTTGGTGTAGTATAATTTTTTTGTACCGCATCAAACACCTGCAGCATTATCTCATTAATCTGCGATTCGGTAATCAGCGTCTGATACAATTCTTCATGTTCCGTTCTCATGTAATCGTAATATTTCTTCTGGTTATTCAGGTCGTTCCTAATAGCAGTACTCAGCTTTTGAGCCAGCTGCTGATTACCCGCTTTGTAGGCGGCTTCCAGGAAAATAATCGCTGTTTGATTGTGAGAGTTATATCTACTCGCCATCGCGTATGGCAGGTTTGCCGGCTTTATACTTGCTTCCACCTTTTGCAGAAGATTATTAGCTTCCTGCAGCTTTCCGGTGTCGGCCAGGTTACCAGCAGCCTCCGCATACGTAGCCCTTACAGAAAGCAGATGTCTCCTATTTTCTTCATCGAAGTAGACACCACCAATGTTGGCGCCACCAAAGTGAAACTTGTTCATGAGATTGTTGTACATGAAATCCGTGTTGTTATCGCGGATAGCTGTTGCTCCAAGGCGTGCCTGCCGCATCGCCATATCTACCACCCAGTTTTGTTGCGGAAATTTATTCTTCACGGG
>DASQNW010000084.1:0-3563 GCA_035644775.1 Chitinophagaceae bacterium
ATTGCTGCCTTGCATGAAATCAACAGTGAAGCCATACTAACGAAAACAATTCACGAGGTTCCGCAACAGGCTTATCAAAAATGACGAGTGGTGAAGCCTGGAAAAAAGTTAATTCTTACCTTTAAGGTAACCTAAATGCTATATGCCTTCTTTTACAACGCGGTTCCATATAGACCAATACGGTCAATTTGATTTTGTGTTCACCCACATTTATGCTCCTGATAAAGAGTATGTCAGGGTTAGCGTTTTTGATGGCAAAACAAAGGTTTGCCGCTTACCATGCAACCTGTCCTGCACTATTGGGTGATTGCCGATTCTTATGACTTGCCGATATGGATAGGTGGTATTGAGATGGAATTGGAAAAAACCATCAAAGAGCACAATTTTTCCGCTGCAAAATAGCTCTTGCTATGTCATTGAATAATGAGTGGGATTAACTAGTTAAGATTACATATCCGAGTACATCCACTATCTCCTGCTCGGCAATATCATACACGCTGCCGCACTTCCTTTTGCAGTTGAAACGCATCTTCAGGCATATCTATTTACAACCATTTACAAAAAAACATTGGCAAGTTTTGCATGTAAAAGCAGCCCTACCTTATTGGCACGCTATTTACCCTAATTATATAAGTCATATTCTATGGATAAATTAGAAGTAAAAGGCAACTGGAACCAGATCAAGGGCAAAGCAAAGCAGGCAAATGGCGATTTGTCAGATGATGATCTTCACTATTAAGAAGGCAAGGAAGACGAACTGCTCGGTCACTTGCAAATAAAGACGAATAAAACAACGTAAGAGCTCATAGAGTGGTTCCGCTCCCCTAGTTAAAAAGTCGTGCTAGTCAAATTACAAGCCCTTATATAATCACTTTTCCCTTTCAAGCCCTATTGTTACGTATTTACAAACCTCTATTTACGGGGAAAGAAAAGAAACACTTCTATTGTAGCTTTTTGATATGTTTCTATTGAAGTTTGTAGATGGAAATTGCCACTCCACCACCTGGTGCTAGGCGCACCGATACGGTATCCCTGTTGGTTAGCTGTTTTCGCTCAACCTGAATGGAATTGGGATTCTGTAAGTATCCCTAAAAGCCGGACAGTTTAGAATTGGAGTTTTCTACTTAAATTCAAAACTGTTATCATGAAACAAACACGATTTACCGAAACACAGATTGTGGCCATTTTGAAGCAACAGGAAGCGGGAAGAACAACGAAGGATATCTGCCGGGAGCACTCCATTTCCGAGGCTACGTTTTACAATTGGAAGAGCAAATATGGCGGTATGAAAGCATCTGATGTGAAGCGGCTCAAAGAACTGGAAGAGGAAAATGCAAGGCTCAAACGCATGTACGCCAACCTGGCCATGGACAACGAGATTCTACGAGACCTGTTCACAAAAAAAGGCTGGGCCCTGCCACCAAAAGGCAATTAAGCGAAGAGATTGTGCGGGAACGGAAAATACCAGTGAGCAGGGCCTGTAAAATCGTTTCACTGCCTCGTTCTCAGTTTTACTACAAGCAGGTAAAGGATGACTAGGAAGTAATTGAAGCCTTGCAGGATTTAGCGTTTCAACATCCGACGTATGGCTCTCGGAAGCTCTTTGCTTACATTAGAAGATCGGGCAAGACATGGAATCACAAAAAGGTATACAGGATCTATAAACTGCTGAAGCTAAACAAGAAAAGAAAAGGTAAGCGAAGGCTGCCAGCACGTGTGAAACAGCCTTTGCAACAGCAAACAATCGTTAATAGGAGTTGGTCTATGGATTTTATGCCCTTCCAGCATGGTGGGCGGCAGAAAGTTCAGAACCTTCAATGTGATCGATGATTGTACAAGGGAAGCACTGTCCATTGAAGTAGACACATCACTTTCCTCCAAACGCATCATCAGAACTTTGAACAGGGCCATTGACATGTACGGCAAACCAACTGCTGTGAGAGTAGACAACGGACTTGAATTTACCTCCAAAGACTTTGAACTTTGGACAGATGAAAAGCAGATCACCATCCAATACATTCAACCAGGAAAACCCATGCAGAACGGCTACATCGAACGTTTCAACAGAGTG
This sequence comes from Chitinophagaceae bacterium, assembly GCA_035644775.1. GTDB lineage: Bacteria > Bacteroidota > Bacteroidia > Chitinophagales > Chitinophagaceae > Flavisolibacter. The sequence continues at coordinate 2,072 of DASQNW010000084.1, forward strand.
TATAGGGAAGCCGTTTTGGATGCTTACCTGTTCTTTGACCTTTATCAGGTAAAGCAACTAACAGCCGAATGGATGGAGGAATACAACCTGAGACGACCACACGAAGCATTGAACAACCTGACACCTGTGGAATGGAAAACCAAAACCTTACAAACAGAAACAACTCTAACCTAACACTGTCTGTGATAAGGGGTTCTTACAGACTCCATGCAATAACTAAAGGATTTATTGATAGACTCTTCTTACCGGGGTTCGCTTTCAAATATCGCGAGAACTCTGTTTTCTCGGAAAAATTACTGTTAGGAAAAACAGCACACATTATAACCACACTTGACCAACCGGGTTGGTATTATTGGGTAGTATATGGGCGTCCCAGTGTTAATCAATTAAGAAAATCGACTTTACAGTTTTGTGGAATAAACCCTGTAAAAGTCAATTATTTTGGGCCCATCCGCAATTCAAAAGAAGGCTACCGCAAAAAGGCTTTTTACAAAGATGAAAAAATAGGTAGCTCTTTTCACTAATTAAAAAGTACTCCACATATCCTTCGCCGGTTTTGTCCTGCTTGGGTCGCCTTCATAGCCTTGTAAGGAGCCAAGGAACCCCGACATTCCACCAGGATTTAGGCTCATTAGGATAATTTTTTAACAGAATATCTTAAATGAGCTTTAGAAAAGTAGTTAGACGGTAGAATAACGAATACCACTACTGTACAAAGCTGAAAAAGGTTGGGTGCAACTACAACAAAACTCGTAATGTTTACAATATCAATTTTAATTGTTTCTCTTTCTTTGACGGACAGATTGCGAAAGACAGGGTTGTATCAATTAGGATATATTGACAGCTTGAAATGCGAGTTAGCTAACTTGAAAGGCAGGAATAATTCAATGTATTGGAGGTTTCAAGAGAAAGCAAATGTTACTAAAATTGACACGGTGTTTATTCTTCCGGACTCTCCAATAATCACATACTCACTTAAAGAGGGAAAGCCTCTTTAGAAACAATTCAACATTCTTGATAAAAAAGGCGATATAGTTCGATATTCATAACATTACTACAACAATTAAGCAACAGTTGAAATATATAGAGAATTGGAAGAATTTAAAGGACAATGATTTTGATGCTAGATTAACGAGTGCTGAACGGATTGAATACGACAGTATAGGTAGACAATTTTTGAGTGTCACTTGATATGAATCTATCCAAAGGACAATTAGAAGAACTTTTCGGTATGACCAAAATGGGGCAAAACAATCTAAAACGGACGTCATAAAGAGTTACGCCTTGTGGGATGAGTAGTATGCTGCTAACAACAGCTTGTATGCAATAGTGGTTTTATAATATGAACTTAACAACATAACTTCAATGAGCTTTAGCACAATGGTACACTTTAGACCAACAAATACCACTACTGCATAAAACCGAAAACCGTTATCGGTAAAATTGGAACAAAACATTTAATCACAATTAAATTGACAAGACCACCCGAAAT
>DASQNW010000085.1:0-2089 GCA_035644775.1 Chitinophagaceae bacterium
AAGCAGGCGTCTCAGGAAGTACAAAAATCGGTGACAACGTTATGATAGGAGGCCAGGCAGGATTGGTGGGGCATATACAAATAGCTGATGGATCTAAAATAAATGCTCAAAGCGGAGTTAGTAAATCACTAAAGCAAATCAACTCCACCGTCACAGGTTCGCCGGCTGCGGATTATACAAGTGCGCTGCGCAGCCAGGCTGTTTTCCGCAACTTACCGCTTATGGAGAAAAGATTGCAGGAGCTTGAAGAACTTGTGCGTCAGCTGATGGCAGAAAAAGTAAACTCAATCTAATATTTTACATCTCTTTTGCGGGTGCATTATACTGCTGGCTCGGCAACCAATTAGTGCGCTTGTGTCGTTTCTTTGGCTATCTTTCCTCAGCTACTTTAAGATTGTTTGCTATGAAACGGATGTTAGTTCTCCTGCTGCTCTATGCCCCCTGTCTTTACAGTCAGAATGCCGCCGATCGAAAACGGCTTGCATCTGAGATTGAGTATTCGATGAAGAAAGAGCTGCTCGATCCATGGTACCCGCAATCTGTTGACCAACAGTATGGCGGCTTCTTAAGCACGTATAGTTTCGACTTCAAACCTACAGGCGCCCAGGATAAAATGATTGTTACACAAGCGAGACATGTGTGGAGCAACTCCAAAGCAGCACTTCTGTATCCCGACATTCAGCACTACAAAACTGGTGCAGCACATGGCTTCCGCTTTTTAAGGGACAAGATGTGGGACCATGAACATAGAGGCTTTTACACACTTGTAAGCAGGGATGGAACTGTTAAGGGAGAACCCTCGAAGACAGCTTACGGAAATGCCTTTGGTATTTATGCGTTAGCAGCATACTACGCAATGTCGAAAGACACGGGTGCATTGAGCCTCGCCAAAATAGCTTTTTTATGGTTGGAGAAGAATAGCCATGACCCCGTGTACAAGGGCTATTTTCAACATCTGAGCCGAAATGGTGAACCCCAAAAACGCAGTGAGAGCACCCCCTCCACATCGGACCTAGGTTATAAAGATCAAAATAGTTCCATTCATTTATTAGAAGCATTTACAGAATTATATATGGAGTGGCCCGACAGCCTGCTAAGGGAGCGTTTGCAAGAAATGCTGTTGCTGATACGCGATACCATTACAACAGAAAAAGGCTACCTCACACTCTTTCTGACGCATGATTGGAAACCGGTAAGTTTTCGTGGTTCCTCAAAGGCGGTAATACTGAAGCACCGGAATCTGGATCACGTATCATTTGGCCATGATATAGAGACGGCCTACCTGATGCTGGAGGCCTCACATGTTCTTGGTCTCAAAGAGGATACTACAACATTAAGGATTGCAAAGAAAATGGTTGATCATGCCCTATCAAATGGATGGGACAACAAAAACGCAGGCCTTTTTGATGAAGGATATTATTTTTCAAAACAGCCAAAAGCCACGATCATAAAAAACTCGAAGAACTGGTGGGCTCAGGCTGAAGCACTCAACACGTTACTTCTGATGTCGCGACGTTTTCCAAATGACACCATGCAGTATTTCAAAAAATTCAAGCACCTGTGGCAGTATGCTAAAACCTACCTTATTGATCATAAATATGGAGACTGGTATGTGGCGGGGCTCGATACATCACCGCAAAGCAAAACTGCATTTAAAGGGCACCTCTGGAAGGCAACTTATCACCAATTTAGAGCACTTGCAAATTGTTGGCAACAACTGAATCAACAGCAAAAGCTTCATTGATTTTTTTGTTTTTTGCACCTGCTTTTTAGCTGATAAATTAACGGCTTTGGAGCTCTCCGAACCACATCTTTTCGATACATTTGCACGAATGACACGTGCCTTACTGAGGCTTCAAATTTCCCCGTTAAAATGAGTGATATTTTAGATACGTTAATTAGTCCGTCTGTACCCACTTTAGCACCCAGTTACGGTGCAGATAGCATACAGGTTTTAGAAGGTCTTGAAGCAGTGCGCAAACGGCCTGCCATGTACATCGGTGATATAGGAGTTAAAGGTTTACATCACCTGGTGTACGAGGTAGTGGACAACTCTATTGACGAAGCGCTTGCCGGCCATTGTAAAAAC
>DASQNW010000086.1:0-2555 GCA_035644775.1 Chitinophagaceae bacterium
AGAATCAGACGTGGCTGTCAATAATCATTGCTACTGATTTCTCATTCGTATCACCTTCAAACGATCCAGCAGCTTTATGGCAGGATAGCACATGTCAAACTCGCCTTTATTCGTAGCAAAATTGCTCCGGTTGGGATGAACGTGGTGATTATTATGATAGCCCTCTCCCATCATCAGCAGATCGAGCTTAAATAGATTTCTTGAGGTATTGTCGGTCTCATAGCTAACTTCTCCATATTTATGCGCAAACCAATTGATTATCACCCCATGAACAGGTCCCATCAGAATATGAATGGGCAGCAAAATGAAAAGCCACCAATATGGAGCAAAGGCTACATAAATCCAGATATAGAAGGCAACCCACAGTGTTCTTGAAGCAAAGCTGCTGGCCCACATGTCGAAGGGTCGCCACTCGGGAACGTTTTTGGTAAACCTTTGATCCACCACGGTTTCTTTACTCAGAATGCCTGCATAGATCTTTTTAGTACGCCACATCATCGAAAACAGGTTTTTATCGTATGCGGGAGAGTGCGGGTCTAGTTCGGTATCGGCGTATGCATGATGCATACGGTGCATAATTCCGTAGGCCCAGGGGCTCAGATAAGACGAACCCTGGGTGATCCAGGTTACAACAAAGAAAAATTTCTCCCAACCCCTGCTCATGGTAAAGGATCTATGAGCAGAATACCGGTGGAGGAAAAACGTTTGAGAGAACAAAGACAAGTACCAGTGAGCAACGAAAAAACACAGGATAAGAACCATATAACTTATTGTTTCAGATCGAAATTAGCAAACTATGCTGCAGAAGTTTTATTATAAATTTCCGGACCATACCTGCAACAATCTGACCAGTTGTGCTGGTGAACGCCCTTGTTGTGGAAAAACTGCTATGGGGTTGCCGTTTTTTTCATCTGTCACACATGTTCCCCGATATCAGTACGGCTCCAAACCCGGAGAAGGAATCATACTTCGTGGAAGGTTTGAAACGAATGAAATGCAAACGCCCCATTTGTATATGATAATGGATTCACAATTCCTCAATGCGGCAGTTATGGCAGAGCAAAAGCGACATAGCTATCGCCGGGTGCTGCACCGAGTTTGCTGCCACCACAGGCCAGAACAATGTATTGCTTACCATTCACTTGGTAGGTAGCAGGCGTAGCAAAAGAAGCTGCGGGCAATATTGTCTGCCAGAGTAGCTTGCCGCTGTTCTTATCGTATACTCTAAATTTCTTGTCTTTCGTTCCGGCAATAAACAACAAGCCGCTGGCAGTAACCACGGGCCCTCCGTAGCTTTCCGCACCCGTGTTATCAATGCCTTTGGCTACTAGTTCGGGATATTCACCAAATGGTATTCTCCAAACGTAATCGCCCGTGTTCAAATCAATAGCGTTGAGTGTGCCCCATGGCGGTGTGATAGCAGGCAATCCTTTACTGTCAAGAAATTTTGCTACGGACGACAAGTAATAAGCCGACTGCCGACGTTGCGCTTCCGTTTGCAGGCCCGGCTCTTTTGCCAGACCTCTTGAGGCTGTTGGCTTTTCCTGATTGAGCAAGAAAGCTACAAGTGTTTCTTTTTGCTCTTTGCTGAGGCTTGTAAATGCCGGCATCATACCCTTGCCGTTGGCTATGATATTGTGTAAATATTCTCTGCTTCTCTTGCCTTGTAAATTTAGAAGCGAAGGGAACCCACTGGCGACACTTCCTTTTCTTTCCTTTCCGTGGCAACTGGCACATTGTGCATTATATATATTATTGCCGGCAGATAAGGTGGAATTCGGCGTCTCAACAGCCCTCTTTTTCAGATTCAACAACCACGGTACTTCATTGCTGTTGATGTAAATGACACCTTCAGGATCCACAGCAGCACCGCCCCACTCAGCACCACCATCCAGCCCCGGAAAAACAATGCTCTGTCCAAAAAGTGGTGTAAAAGATCCTTTGTATCGTGCATTGCGGAATGTAGCCAGCAGCTCGTCTTTGTTTTCCGCAAAAGGGCTGATGTCTTGCTCCGTCAGCGTTTGTCGCATATAAGGCAAGGGCCTCAACGGCATTGGTTGTGTAGGCCAGGAATGTTCCCCCGGTGTAACTGAAGCAGGAACATTCTTTTCAACTACTGGGTACAATGGTTTGCCTGATTCTCGATCAAACACAAACACAAAACCTTGTTTGGTGATCTGGGCAACGGCATCTATTCGTTGGCCGTTACGCGTTATTGTTACCAGGTTAGGCGGCGCCGGAAGATCTCGATCCCAGATGTCGTGATGTACCAGTTGCTGGTACCATAGCAAAGCTCCAGTGCTTGCGTTCAGTGCCAAAAGACAATTAGCAAATAGATTAGCCCCCTTGCGCTTTGCACCATAGTAGTCGTAAGCAGCAGATCCAGTGGGTACGTACACAATTCCTCTTTGCCTGTCTATAGCCATACCGCCCCAGCAGTTGGCACCGCCCACATCAAAATTTTTGTAAGCATCTTCTGGCCACGTGTCGTAGCCCGGCTCACCAGGATGCGGAATAGTGCGAAATACCCATGCTAATCTTCCCGTTCTTATATT
>DASQNW010000087.1:0-5329 GCA_035644775.1 Chitinophagaceae bacterium
CTCTGCAGTACAGGCTTATTAATTCACCCGGATTCTTTAAAAATCAAAAGACAAATCACAACAACTACTTGTTTACTTCCTGGTATCAGGCACCTAAGAAGCGGTACAACAACTTCCTGATTCTCTTGTCTAACCAGCTGCAGTCTGCAGAAAACGGCGGCATATTGAATAGCGGGTTTCTCGATAATCCGGATTTCTCCGATAGGTTTAATGTACCGACAAAATTTGGTGGAGACCAGGCGTCGGCGCGAGACTTTTTCAGGAATAAACTGGAGACCGGCAATCGTTACAGCGAATTCAATTTCATTATGCGGCAGCAGTACGACTTAGGGCAGAAAGACTCGATTGTGACAGACTCCACGGTTATTCCGCTGTTTTATCCACGGCTGCGGTTCGAGCATACCCTGCGGTTTGGCAAGTACAACTACAAGTTTCTGGATCAGTTGACAGATTCAGTGTTTTATGATTCATTGTATCATATAAGGCTTGGACAGCAAGGCGATACACTTCAGATGAGAGATTTGTGGCGCGAAATTTCGAACGACTTTTCCATATACCAATTTCCGGACGCCAAGAACCTGCAGCAATATATAAAGCTGGGTGTGGAGTATCAGTTGCTCAAAGGAAGTTTCGATAGCGGCCGGGTGGAAAAGGCATTGTACAACTTCATTGCTCATGGCGAATACCGGAACCGAACCAGAAACAGAAAGTGGGACCTGGAAGCGTTGGGGCGGCTACATTTGAACGGATTTAATGCTGGTGATTACCACGCTTACATTAGCCTGCAAAGGCTTTTGAGCAAGAGCATAGGAAGTTTGCAAGTAGGCTTTGAAAACGTGAACAGAACACCTTCTTTCCTGTACAATGAACTTAGCAGCTTTTATTTAGATGCGCCAGGTAAGTCGTTTTCAAAAGAAAATACCGCCCGGTTTTTCGCTGTCAGCCGTGTGCCGAAACTGAGATTGCAATTAGGTGCGGATTATTTCCTGTTAAGTAACTACCTCTATTTTTCTGATTACTTCAAATTGCGACAGGAGAATAGCTTGTTCAATTTCCTGCGAATAAGCGCCAGCCGAAACTTTAAACTCAGTAAAAACTGGAACTTGTATTCGGATATTTGGCTGCAACAAAAGACTGGTGATGTTGATATCAATGTGCCCTTACTATTCACGCGGCAGCGTCTTGCATTTGAAGGATTGTTCTTTACCAATCTAAATCTTTCCACTGGCATTGAGTTGCGATATCACACGCCCTACAAAGCCGATAATTATTCCCCGGTTCTCGGCCAATTCTTTTTCCAGGACACACTTAGTATAAGCAATCTCCCAGATATAGCTGCCTTTATGCACTTCAGGATCAGAAGTTTCAAAGGTTTCATTCGTGCGGAGAACTTAAATAGCATTCGTTTCAAAGACGGGTTCGGCTTCACCAACAATGCACTTGCGGCGCCGGATTATCCATATCCAGGTATGTTTATTAGGTTTGGTTTTTACTGGAGTTTTGTAAACTAACATTCCACAGAATTTGCCCAATAAAAAACCCGTCAACTTGTGACGGGTCTTAACTATTGCGGAGTTACTTCTTAGCGTAAGAACAATAACTCACGATATTTTGGAAGGTACCATTCTTTGTCATCAACCAACACTTCAAGCTTGTCAGCCGAATATCGGATCTTATCGAAGAACGCCTCTTTCACATCAGTGCTGTATGCAATTGCCCTGTAGCGGGTGCTTTCCAGTGCATTACACTTTTTTCTTGCTTCGATCATTGCAAGAACATTTGCACTGAGGTCGTTAATGTGCTTCGAGATGGTTTCCAGTATCTGCTTTTGATTGGAGTAAGTAGCTACCGGCAAACCGGCTTCTTTGAGACCGGTGATATTTTGCACAAGAACATTCTGATAACGAATGGCAGCAGGTAATATATGGCTGGTAGCCAGTTCTGCCATTATGCGGCCTTCGATCTGTACCTTCTTAATGTATTTTTCCAATTCTATCTCATGACGTGCTTCCAGCTCTGGGTGCGTATAGATGTTGTTTTCGTGGAACAACTTCTTGGCTTTTTCTGTCACCATTGCATCGAGTGCCAAAGGCGTAGTTTTTACGTTTGGTAAACCGCGGCGCTCAGCTTCCTGTGCCCACTCTTCACTGTAGCCATTGCCTTCAAACAACACTTTTTCACTTGCAAGAATATACTCTTTGATTACGTGCATAATTGCGATCTCTTTCTTCTCTCCTTTGTCGATCAACGTGTCAACATCTGATTTGAACTGCTTTAAAGTTGCAGCCATGATGGTATTTAGCGTGGTCATCGGGTTAGCGCAATTGGCTGACGACCCCACAGCACGGAACTCAAATTTGTTTCCTGTAAATGCAAATGGAGAAGTACGGTTGCGATCGGTGTTGTCCATCAACAGTTCAGGAATGCTTCTGTGAATATCGATCTTCAACATGCTTTCGTCCTGCTCGTCAAATTTGTCGCCCACACGCTCTTTTACGTCTTGTAAAACTTTGGTTAGATATTGACCAATGAACACGGAGATGATGGCGGGTGGAGCTTCGTTTGCACCTAGACGAAAATCATTTCCTGCTGACGCAATGGATGATCGTAAAAGATCGGAATAGTCATGTACCGCCTTTATTGTATTTACAAAAAAGGTAAGGAACATGAGATTGGTTTTTGGAGTTTTGCCTGGTGACAGAAGATTTACACCCGTGTCGGTGGCCATGCTCCAGTTATTGTGTTTACCACTACCGTTGATGCCTGCAAATGGCTTCTCGTGTAGTAACACGCGTAGTTTGTGGCGTGCTGCTACTCTTGCCATAATATCCATCAATAGCGTATTGTGGTCAACAGCAAGGTTCAATTCTTCAAATATGGGGGCGCACTCAAATTGTGCGGGAGCTACTTCGTTATGGCGGGTGCGTAATGGAATACCGAGCCTGTACGACTCTTTCTCAAAATCACGCATGAAAGCATAAACTCTCTCCGGAATGGAACCGAAGTAATGATCTTCAAGCTGCTGGTTCTTTGCCGAGTTATGTCCATACACTGTTCTGCCGCACATGATCAAATCTGGCCGGCCGTTAAACAGTCCTTCATCTACGATGAAGTATTCTTGCTCCCAACCGAGTGTGGAAGTAACCTTTTGAACATTTCTGTCAAAGTAATTGCAAACTTCTACGGCCGCATTATTTAATGCTTCGATTGCCTTGAGCAAGGGAGCTTTGTAGTCAAGTGATTCACCTGTGTATGATACGAATATCGTGGGGATACAAAGCGTTTTTCCGTAGCCAATGTCCATAATAAAAGCCGGAGAAGAGGGATCCCATGCGGTATAACCGCGAGCTTCGAAAGTGGCTCTCAAGCCGCCGCTCGGGAAGGATGATGCATCCGGCTCTTGCTGGATGAGGGCATCTCCATCAAACTGTTCTATCGGTGTACCATCGCTTTTTAAAGTAAAAAACGAATCGTGCTTTTCGGCCGTAGTTCCGGTAAGAGGTTGAAACCAGTGGGTATAATGCGTTACACCTTTTGTTTCAGACCAGGCGCGGATCCCATGTGCTATTTGATTTGCCTGGGAGCGATCGATTTTCTGTCCAGATTTTACAGAAGACATCAGGCTTTTGTAGGCTTCATCACTCAAAAACTGACGTGCAGTTTGATAAGTGAACACATTTTCTGCAAAGATGGCGGTGATTTTTGTTGAACCGTTTGAGTGTCCATTAGAGTGGCCGTTGGTGGCGTCCAAGGCTGCTTCGGATTTAGGCTCAGAAAGATTACTGAGGGCTTGAAAACGCAGCGACATAATAAATAAGTTTAAATTTTAGCAAAGAAAGAACAGCTGTTTAGAACGAAAAAATTTCGCCAAAGGTACAGAAACACCGACTGCTTAGCTAAAAAAAGAATCAAATTTCTTCAGAAGAATAAGAGATGTGCTATAATCCTGAAATATTTTTTACATTATTTTTAGTTTTAATAGAACTCGCCAGCTCTGTTAGACTGCTCCAGTTAATCATAGCTACCATAGGCACCACCACAAATGGTAAAACGATACTTCTGTATCGAACCACGGCACCAATGAAGTTGACCGTGTATCCAATTGTAAGCATCCCCGATAAAGTGAAAAACAAGCCGAACAGAAGAAATGGTCGATTGCTGCTTGATTTGTGCCAGACCAGAAACACAAGGAACAAACAAATCAAAAGCATAATTTCAATAGCTGCAGCAAGGGATAATAAGTGTCTTACATCAGAAGGATAGGGTCGTAGAAATGAAATAGAAAAGGCCTCTGGAGTGTTTGCGACAAAACTCCTGATGTTTGGCCGAAGCTCACTTACTGCTACCGCGGATCCTCCCTGGAGCTGTAAAAAACTTTTCTGCTTTTCGGCAACGGCTGCTGGAAAATCGAGCTGCGGTATAAAATATCGGGTAACAAAGAAAAGCGTAATAAAGGCCATGTAACAGCTCACGAATACCCCCAGTGGGCGCTTCTTTATTTTATAAGCAGCAATCCACGCTAAAGCCGCCGGCAGAATAATAATTAAGAGGTAGTTCCTGAGAACTAGAAGCAATATCAATCCCCCCAACAATGACAATAATTTTTTTGCATTGAAACTCGTTTTCAAACCAAAGTAGAGCGGGTAGATAATTAAAATAAACGAAAGAAAGATCAAGCCGTCCTTGTGAATGCCGCTAGTCCAGTAGATGAATGAAGGGAAAAGAAAGGTAGCTAATAAGATAGGTATCTTGTTTTGCGGAAAAACGTCTCGCATAAGACGGTACAAGCCTACTGGCCCGAACAGTGTGATGAACGAGTAAAAAATCAGGTTAACATAGTAATTACCAAAGCTCAAAAAATTAAAAAGAGAAAGTAGGGTGATGAAGGCATTATTATGCAAGTTATTCCACCACGACTGGTGGCTGGACAAGAACTTGCCATAGCCGTTCTCATAGGAATTTGAAAAGTTTGTTTTCAAAAAACCTATTGGATCCTGGGCAATTAACTCCCGTGCTTCAATGCTCTCGTAGTGAAACATCCAGGTATCTACCATCTGAGCCATTTGCCCGTAGAAAACTCCAACCCAGCCATAAAATATACCGGCAATCAGTTTCAGCAGAAATACAATTATCAATTGCGGAGCCGTAAGACCTGCATTTTTGAAAAAAGCGACCCGCGTCACTAGCCAGCAGAATAAAACCAGGTAAACCCCAAACAGCAGAAGCTCCAAGCAGCAGTATTTTAAGTGCCGCAAAGTAACCAGAAAAGTCCAGAATGATAACGCACCTGCGAGTAATCTGCCGGCAGATCAATCTATGTTTCCAACCA
>DASQNW010000088.1:0-4091 GCA_035644775.1 Chitinophagaceae bacterium
CAAAACGAAGCCCACTGCAAGTTGCCAATCTTCAACTGTTTGCTCTACAAATTGCCGGTAAGTATGACGTTCAGGGCTTGGTACCTGTCATCAAGGAACTCTTCCTGAAAAGAACCCAGGAAGTTTTCCTGAAACTAGCTGCTGCAAAAGCATTGCTGCAAATAGATGAAAAAGCCTATACATTACTCATTCAAACCGAACTTCAGGATAAGAATAATGCCGATGTATACAAAAGAGATTTGATAGCATTGCTTGGTGAGTTTCCTTCTGCGCCCGTTGTAGCAGTACTGAATAATAGCTTCTCACTAGTATCCAAAGAGCTGCAGGCGGAGATTGTGAAGGCGCTAGTCAATTCAACGCAAGGAATTGATGTCGTTCTAAAAAGAGTAAAGTCGGGCGATGTTTTTACACGTCTTTTGCTCGAGCCAAAGATTGAAGAGCGGATAAACGTGGTAGCCAGTGCTAAGCAATTGAAGGAATACAAAGAGCTTACTGCCAATCTGAATCCCGCAAATGAAGAGAAGCAAAAGGCGATAAAAGAGCGGCTGTCAGCGTTTAAGTTTTCAACTGATATCGTGCCTGAAGGCCGGGCAGTATTCATTCAGCATTGTGCTGCCTGCCACCAGATCAAAAAAGAAGGAGGCCTGATCGGACCTCAATTAGACGGCATTGGAAGCTGGGGCGCGGCTGCACTTACAGAGAAGATTATTGACCCTAACAAAAATATCTCAGAAGCGTTCAGAAATTATACGATCAAGATGAAAAACGGCAAGATCATGACAGGGCTTTATCGCAGAGAAGAAGGGCAGGTATTAGTTTTTGCAAATATGCTGGGGGAGGAATTTCGACTGTCGAAGAAAGATATTGCTGAAAGAACAGGGTCTAAATACACACTGATGCCGGATCATTTTGGAGAGGTAATCTCACCCGCTCAGTACAATGCATTACTTTCTTATCTTCTGAGCAACAAATGACAGCAATAAAACCGCTTACTACGATGATCAAGACAATAGGTGCACTAACAATCTTCCTTTCCTGTTGTTTATCGTTGGTAGCGCAAAGCGAGCGAAAAGTAATCAGTTTTAAACAGGTGGCAGTTTCAGCCGAAGCCTTCGAGACAGCGGAAGTATTTGATGTCGATAATGACAGCATACCAGATATTGTATCAGGCAGTTACTGGTACAAAGGGCCCGATTTCAGGCTGATGTATTTAATGAGCCATCAGAGAAGATGGTATGGAGACTACTACGACGATTTTTCAACAATCCCTTTCGACGTTAATGAAGACGGGAAGATGGACTTCATCACTGGCGGCTGGTGGGGAGCTACACTCCGCTGGATGGAAAACCCGGGTAAAGACAGTATATGGGCTGAGCACACGATTGCTAAGACAGGCAATATAGAAACCACCCGGGCCTGGGATATAGATGGGGATGGCGTGCCGGAAATTATTTCAAACAATCCAGGACACCCCTTGCTGATTTACAAGAAAGAAAAAGGCAAGCCTTCATTCACCGGCTATAAGGTGGCTGATAAGCAAGGCCATGGATTAGGCTTTGGGGATATAAACGGTGATGGCCGTGGCGATCTGATCATCAGCGATGGCTGGCTTGAAGCACCGGCTGACCGTTTTAACGGAAGCTGGAAGTTGCACAAAGAGCTAAATCTTGGCGCTACCAGTGTTCCTATCATTGTTGCCGATGTAAACAAAGATGGTCTCAACGATCTCATTGTTGGCCAGGGGCACGACTATGGTCTTCATTGGTACGAGCAAAAAATGGAAAAGAAGCAAAGAAAATGGATAAAACACGAGATAGATCCATTCAACTCACAGTTTCATGCGTTGATGTGGGTTGACATCGACAATGATGGTAAGGACGAACTCATCACCGGAAAGCGCTACCGGGCGCACAACGAAAGAGATCCAGGTTCTTATGATCCAATAGGATTGTTTTATTACAAATGGAATGGGGAGAGCTTTACCAAAGAGGTGATCGCATACGGCCCATTAGGGCAGGGAAAAGGTACCGGAATTTACTTTGCAGTACACGATCTTGACGGTAATGGTTGGAAAGATATTGTGGTGCCCGGAAAGGACGGACTTTCCATTTTTTTTAATCAGGGGAATCAGTAACCGCACTTAAACATTGAACCATGCAGCTTGGCATCAACACTTTCTTGTTTACGTCTCCATTCACTAATGCAAGCGTGCACTTGTTCCCTCAATTTAAAAACTGGGGCTTCGATTTTGTGGAGATTGCTCTCGAAGATCCGGCTCACATCGACGCCTCTTTTATAAAATTGGAGTTGGAGAAAAACGGACTTAGCTGCCAGGCGGTATGTGCAGCCATGAGTCCTGACCGTGATCTGCGGGGCACGGAAGAACAGCAGCAAACGGCACTTGTTTATCTGAAAGGACTCATTGACCAGATGGTGATATTAGGTTGCCCGTTATTGGTGGGTCCGCTCTATTCATCTGTAGGCAGAGCAGATCAGGTGCCAAAGGAAGATTATCAACAGCAATGGAGAACAGTAGTGCAACACCTGAAAGGTTTGAGCAAATATGCGCAGGAGAGAAACATCACGCTGGCCATTGAGCCACTTAACCGCTTTGAAACAGATTTTATCAACACTTGTGATCAGGGGCTGCAGATGATAAGCGATGTAGCGCATCCTGCGCTGATGTTGCACCTGGACAGCTTTCATATGAACATAGAAGAGAAGCACCTTGATAAAGCCATCCTGAAAGCAGGTGATAAATTGGGGCATTTTCATGCCTGCGGATCGGACAGGGGAACTCCAGGCAATGATCACATGACATGGACAACCATATTCCAGGCATTGAAAAAAATAAACTATCGCGGAACTATTGCTATCGAATCTTTTACCACCGATGTAAAGGTGATAGCGAAAGCAGCCGCCATCTGGCGCCACATTGAACCTTCAGGAGAGGAGATAGCAGAGAAGGGCATTGCGTTTTTGCGGTCGCAAATGTTGGCGTAGTTCATTGTAGTTAAGAATAAAACTTCATATTGGCTTTGTCGCGTGATTTTACAAATTGAGAAGTGTATATAGTTACGCGTCAGGTACTAGATATTTCATTACACATAATTTATACTTTAAATAATGAGATCAATAGCTGTTTCAATCGGTTGTCTCCTGTTATTAACCACCTCAATTGTTTTTTCCCAACAGCATTCGCGGAGCATTGTCGATAAAAAGTTTTTTAACGGCAAGGATCTGAAAGGATGGAATGCTTCTTCCATGCAACATTGGTCAGTAATGGATGGAGCGATTGTTGGTCGTGCGGACAGTGCAGTTCCAAAAAACGAATTCCTGTGGTCAGATGTCGAAGTAAAGGACTTTTATTTAAGTGTAGACGTGCTGCTTCACCCTGCAGCAAGCAACGCAGGCATTCAGTTCCGCTCCATGAAAGCAGATGCAAACGGGCAGGCTAAAGGCTACCAGGCCGACGTAGGTAAAGGGTTTTGGGGCAAGCTCTATCATGAGCACGGGAGGGGAGAACTCGATTGGACCAACAAGGGTGAAAAGGCTGTGAAAGAAGAAGACTGGAATCATTATGAGATACTCGCTGTGGGGCACCGGGTATGGACAGCAATTAATGGAACGCTCTCTTCAGCAATCGAAGACACAGGAGGAGAATTATCCGGTTACATAGCCTTTCAGATTCATAGCGGTCCCCCTCAAACAGTAAAGTATCGCATAAATAAGTTGATACACAACCCCACTGTTACGTTAACTGGCTTAACTGAAGCACAATTGATAGAAATACTTAAAGCACCTTTAAACCGGTAAAGCTGTCCGCCAGTTAGCACTCAAAGAAGGAGATCTAATCTCTATCGGGGGAGGAAGTAATACAGTTAGTACGCCATATGATGACTACCTCCAAAAGCTAATTAATTCTTTACGTCCAAGGCGAGTTCGATTGAATTTTTTTATGAAGAGCCAAATCACTTCCAAAGAGCGCATATTATTTTTAACCGCCAAATTCAGTGCACGAATTACACCGAAGCTCGGAGTGGATGTATTATAAGAATGGGAGCTAACATGCTAACATAGTGCTGCGGAAA
>DASQNW010000089.1:0-3980 GCA_035644775.1 Chitinophagaceae bacterium
TAGCTCGTGCAGAATACAACCAGCTACGGTGTCGTATTGCTGTTCCTCTTCCGTTAAAAGATCTGTTTTGTTGAACCGCGTTAGGAAATCATAAAAAGGTATTTGTGCATCCACCAGAAAGGTACCGTCCTCTCTTTCTACTATGGCGTAATCCTCAGCGTTGGATTGAGGTATGTCGCCAACGATTGCTTCCAGGATGTCGTTCAGGGTAATCATTCCTCTGACGCTGCCGTATTCATCTACAATAAAGCAGGAGTGTATTTTAGATTCCTTGAACTTCTCCATCACCTGGTAAGCAGTATTATTGTCCGGAACAAAAAGTGCAGGTTGCATCAGGTCTTTAAAGGGCACTAGATCATCCGAAACGTAGATGTCCTTTAGGGAAACCACTCCCTTCAGGTTGTCTATATCGCCATCGCAAATCGGGTAAATTGAGTGAGGATCGGCAAGAATCTTTTCCCTGATTTTTTCCTCATTATCAACCAGATCAAACCAGATAATGTCACTTCTGTGTGTCATCAAAGATGTAATGTTGCGATCGCCTAAATGAAAAACACGCTCAATAATCTCTTGTTCCGCTTCTTCAATAGCACCGTGCTCCGTTCCTTCGCTGATGATTGCTTTAATTTCTTCTTCCGTTACCTGGTTGTCGTTGCCTTTTAGGTTGAACAGTTTAACGATTATTGTGGAAGATTTACTTAGGATCCAGATAAAGGGGTACGTAACATAGCCGAGCAACTTCATGGGTCTGGCAAGCAGCTTCGAAATGGCTTCCGGTCTTGACAGTCCAATTCTTTTGGGCACCAGCTCGCCAAGAATCAGCGTAAAGTAAGTAACGATGATCACGATAAGCGCAGTAGCAAGTCCGCGGCTGTACTTAGCGAATGTTGGCCATTGACTCAGAAATTCAGTAAAATCATCCGTCAGTTTTTCACCGGAATAAATACCTGTTAATATGCCGATAAGGGTGATCCCTACTTGAACGGTAGAAAGAAAGTTGTCAGGATTGTTAGAAAGATCCAGAGCTTCTTTTGCCTTGCCATCTCCCTTATTTGCCTGCGCTTCCAACCTTGCTTTGCGGGCCGAAACGAGAGCAATTTCAGCCATGGAAAAAAAGCCATTAAGCAAAATGAGGCCAAGCAATATGAGAATTTCCATTTATGTGCCTGATTGGTTATCTAAGTTAAAGCTTCCAATGTGCTTCTTGAATACTGTTGCAGTCAAAAGTCCTGCCAGCACACCCACTGCTGCACCGCCAAGAATGTCTAATGGATAATGAACGCCAACATAGATTTGAGCATAGGCAACAAAGAAGGCCCACAAGTAGGTATAATATATCTTTCTGCGAAACGTTGAATAAAGTGTGAGTGAAGCAAAAGTGGCCATTCCGAAATGATTGGCGGCATGAGAAGAAGTAAAACTATAGCTGCCGGCACAATGTTTTAGCAAGAGCCGCACCTGGTCGAGAAAAAAAGGATCCTGGCAAGGGCGCAGGCGTTGAAAACCTTCTTTAAAAATGCGACTGCTTACCATATCAGCAATAGCAACGGTACAAACGAAGGCGATGCTCCACCACAAGCCTCTTCTGCCATAGTTCAGTGCAATGAAGCTGATAACGAAAAGGTAAAGAGGTGCCCAGAAAACTGAGTCGCGGAAATAAGGAAGTACCAGGTCAAAAAAGGAATTAGTCAATTTGCTGTTGAATAGAACAAAAAGCTTTTTATCTACAGACTCCAGTTGTTGCCATAGAGAATTAGCGATTAGAACGGGCAGCATAAGGCAAATGTAAGTGAAGCAGCCCATCTCGTCGATTTGTATTGATCGACAGACAAAAAATCAGCAACTTTGCAGTCCACCATCAAACGGCTCGAACCATGCTGGTAAAAACAGGATTACCCAAGACCTTACTTTGGGTAATTAATCTTTTGCTGATATATCTTCTGATGTTCACATTCTTTAGAATGGTGACTTTAGTAGCATTCCGGCCGGAGGGTGAAAACATCGACGGCCTGGTGAATAGTTTTCTTTTGGGCTTGCGCTACGACTTGCGGTGGATCAGTATTTTATTAATGCCCATTGTAATCGGTAGCCTTACACCCGGATTCTCTCCTTTTTATTCCCGCCGAAACAAAAAGCTTTGGACCTGGTATCTTGCCATAGTAAGCTTTTTTGTCTTTTTCTTTTTTGCAGCAGATTTTGGCTGCTTCTCTTACAATAAAACAAGGCTAAATGCCAGCGCCCTCAACTTCGCAGAAGATCCGAAAATTTCGGTTATCATGCTGTGGCAATCTTACCCAATGTTTTGGTTGCTTCTTGCCTTAGTTGTAGCAGTTTTCATGCTGCGTTGGATGTTTTGGAAAACTCATTTGTACGTAGTGTCAAAAACCGAAGGCAAAGGCATTCAATATCAAAGGAGGTCTTTTCTGGTCGCGATCATTGTGTTGGCCATATCCATTCACGGCAGCTTAAGTGCTAAACCGCTAACCTGGAAGAAAGCATTTGAAATGAAGGATGGATTTACCTCTTACCTGGCTCTAAACCCGCTTCAGAATTTCTTTACCACTTTGAAGTTCCGGAATCCAGAATTCAATAGGGACAAAGCAGAGAATTATTTCAACGTTTTAGCAGACTGGATGGAACTACCAGCTGGGGGTTTTTCTTACAATAGAGTATACAAACCGAACGCCGGCTCTGTTACCACACAGCCAAATGTTGTTCTCGTGATTTGTGAGTCATTCAGCATGTATAAGAGCAGCTTGAGCGGCAATCCGTTGAATACAACTCCTTACTTCAAGAGTCTTTCGGACAGTGGCGTTTTCTTCGAGCGGTGCTTTACACCACATTTTTCTACAGCACGCGGTTTGTTTGCAACGATTACGGGCATCCCTGATGTGCAATTGTCCAAATTTTCAACCCGCAATCCTTTGGCGCTGGACCAGCATACGATCATCAATGATTTTAAAGATTACACCAAAATGTACTTCCTTGGCGGAAGCCCCTCTTTCAACAATTTTGAAGGATTGATCAGGAACATAAATGGAGTACAGATGTTTACCGAAGGCAAGTTTACAACTACTCCGGTAAACGTTTGGGGCATTAGTGATAAAGATTTATTTGCAGAAGCTAACCAGGAATTTGCCAAACAGAGAAAGCCTTTTTTCGCTATTGTCCAAACAGCAGATAACCATCGGCCCTTCATGATCCCGGAAACTGAAAAAGACTTCCGTCGTACAGAGCTGCCAATCGACACGTTGCGCAAATACGGCTTCGAATCCGTGGAAGAATACAACTCGTTCCGGTACGCAGATTTTAGTGTGAAAAGCTTCCTTGAAGCCGCAAAAAAAGAAGCGTACTTTAAGAATACAATTTTTGTATTTGTTGGAGATCACGGGGTGGCAGGGAATGCCAGGGAAATGTATCCAGAAATGTGGACAAAAGAGAGACTTACCGATGAACACGTGCCGCTGCTATTTTACGCTCCTGGTCTTTTGAAGCCGTCAAAAGAAAAGAAAGTGGTTTCTCAGATTGATGTACTGCCTTCCATCGCAGGCTTAACCGGCCAAACCTATGTGAACACTACGTTGGGAAGAAATGTGCTTGATCCAAAAACCAAGAATCACTACGCCTTTATTATCCATCACGACGAAGGACAGATTGGTATGGTTACGGATCAATATTATTTTACCAAGAACATCAATTTCAGTAAAGAAGAATTGCACGTGCTGCCGGGAGCCAGTTACAGTGTTCAACAGCAAGACTCCATAAAACAGAAGCTTTCACAGGTGACTACTGCGTTTTATGAAACCGCAAAATGGATGCTGATGAATAACAAACCTGAAGCAGCTTACACTTCAAAGCCCATTCATCGCCTGTCCAACTAATCAGCAGACCGGAACTGGTGATGATTTTTGTGCAACTATAATCATTCGCGGTGTGTTCCTACTATGGTAAGGCTGTAAATTATAATCGCCAAACACCTC
>DASQNW010000090.1:0-2757 GCA_035644775.1 Chitinophagaceae bacterium
CTACTGGCTTCCATTCAATGGATAAGTAAGTTACCTTGTTATTTATTTCATGAAAGGCAAGCATTCCTTGATGTTTACATTATAGAATAGCATAAAAGACTATCCCTAAATATTCGTTTATTTTACAAGTAATGAAATGGATACGGCATAGGCAAGTGCACTTTCTGGGCATAACCTTCTTCTTTGTGTTTGATTTTATCTTCTATTATCCTAACGTTTTTCTCCATCTTGGGCTTAGGTTAAGTCTATATATATTCATTTGTATCGTATTCGCGCTGCATATCTGGTTCTTTAATTATGGCGTTGTTTATCTGGTGCATCGCGTTTTCACAGGCCGGCAGAGCAAAATTAGCAAACGGCTGCTTGCATTTTTGCTGATCCTCCCTTTTAACGTACTACTCATTACAGTTTTCCAATCATTCTTTTTCAGTTTGCTGAATAACAGGGAGGGCATGCCAAGGTTTTATGTTCATTATGAGGATGTGGGCATGAACCTTCTGTACTCCCTGATCATTATTTTTGTTTTGGAGTTAATGCATTATTTCCGTAACTGGACTAAAGCGGTAACGGAATCGGCGGAGCTTAAACAGAAAAATCTGGAAACACAGCTAGACGCCCTGAAAAATCAAGTCAATCCGCATTTCCTTTTCAACAGCCTTAACTCCCTAACTTCTTTAATTCAGTCCGATCCCTCCCAGGCTGTCAATTTTGTACACACGCTATCTGGTGTTTATCGCTACTTGTTGCAGAGTAACGATAAGAACCTAATTGAATTAAAAGAAGAGTTGGCTTTTTTACATGCTTACCTGCACTTGCTACAAATACGTTTTGGAAAAGCGTTGTACTATTCAATCACCATTGATCCTGATTTAGAGGGCTATTTGATTCCTCCTCTCACTCTTCAGTTGCTTGTAGAGAATGCTGTCAAGCATAACATTGTATCCATTGATAAGCCTCTGTCCCTTGAAGTGTATAACGTAGATGACCAACTTGTGGTAAAAAACAATTTGCAAAAAAGAAGATCGCCCCCTGTCTCGCATCACATTGGCTTGGTAAACCTGCTCTCACGGTATCAACTCGTTACAAATGCTGAAGTAGGAATTTCAGAAACGAGCGAAGCGTTTGTAGTAAACTTACCTTTAATTAAAACAAACCTTTATGAAGGTATTGATCATTGAAGATGAGCCACTAGGAGCTGAATCTTTGCAAAACCTCCTTATAGAGTGTGACAAAAAAATAGAGATATTGTCTATAAGAGACAGCATTGTTTCTTCAGCAGCTTGGTTGTCTACACATGATGCACCAGAGCTGATCTTTATGGATATTGAACTGGCCGATGGACAGTGTTTTGAGTTGTTTAAAGAAGTCGAAATCAAAAGCCCTGTTATCTTCACAACTTCGTATGATGAGTATGCACTAAAAGCATTCCGCTTCAACAGCATTGACTACCTTCTTAAACCCATTTCGCCTGTAGAGTTGAAAAGAAGTTTAGATAAGGTTCAAAATCTGAAACAGCAATTTTCAGGGATAGGTGGTATACAGAAGGACTGGGGGCAATTGATTCACCAGTTCAATGCAGCAAAGCCATTAACTGAGTACCGGGATCGTTTCCTGGTAAAGCAGGGACAGCGCTTACTTTCTATCAACGTATCCGAAATTGCTTATTTCTTTACCAAAGGGAAAGTATCATTTATTAAAAGCACAGAGGGCAAAGAGTATTTCCTGGACTATACCCTTGATCAATTGCAGCCTATGCTTTTGCCTAAAACGTTTTACCGTATTAACCGGCAAATTATCGCATCACATGCTTCTGTATTACAGGTGCATACTTGGTTCAATGGAAAATTGAAGGTAGAGTTATCGCCTCCAACCAACGAGGAGGTGATAGTAAGCCGGGACAAAGCTAAAGATTTCCGGCAATGGTTAGGTGAATAAGCAGGCAGAGGCTACGGTTCGGAAGCCCAAAACGACACTTTAGCAGAAAGTGCTTGGAAAGCCACAAAATCGGTTGTCAGTTTGTTGCAAATTTATTATATGAACCAACCTCTTATCGACAACACGTTACTGGCATTAGCCTGCATTTTAGCCTTTCTCATTACCCGCTTTACCAAAGAAAAAAAAGCAGGAAGGGTAAGGTCTTTTTTCCTTCTGTTTGCACCACTAGTTATATTCCTTAACATGTGGGCACATACCGTAGCTGTTTCTATCGTCAATATCAAACGGTTCCAGGCCGGTAGCTTTCAATATAGCTTTTCTTTTTATGGCCTGTTGCTGTTTGGTATAGTGTTCATTATTGTAAGTGGTTTCAACATTGATTTTGCCAGGAAAAGAATAAAAGGAGATAAAAGCCAGGGGCCAAAGATTCTTTGGCTAAACCTTGCCACCATACTGCTCTTTTTACCATTGATGTTTATCAACCCCATTGCCTTATTGCCAGTGATTGCATCTATTGTTTCATCTGTTGCCTTATGTTTAATGAAATCCCCTGTTCAAACATTGGTTTATGACAGGCGGAACAAACCCTCTTCATTAAGGGAAACACGCGTAACTGTATGATTGGTATGGCTCTCAGGAACAATGAATGTTTAACAGTCGTACTATGAGGTTGTTGAACGGATGGCACACAACGTTAAATGGTTTTATGCTGTAGCGGTATTCCAGAACACGTCAGCCCTACTAATGGGCTGAAGTTGGGGTAAAATTACAAATGACCAGCACCTAATAGTCAAGCCGCTGCGCCATGATTTCGCGATGGAT
>DASQNW010000091.1:0-8201 GCA_035644775.1 Chitinophagaceae bacterium
GAGATTGCCGTAAAAATGGGGCTAAAAAAAATAACCGTATATAACAAGTCAGACTCTTCTCTTAAGGTGAGCCAGATTTTTGGCAATACACTCGAGGCTTTGGTGGGTGCGATTTACCTGGACAAGGGATATAAAAAAACAGTACGGTGGGTAAGTGAGCGAATTGTGATACCACATATGTTTGTAGACGATCTTGAGATACTTGAGATCAATCACAAAAACAAATTGTATGGTTGGGCAAATAAGAATGGTAAGCTGCTGGAATTCGAAACGATGAACGAGCAGCTGGAAAACGGAAGAAGATTGTTTACTATAGCGGCTGTCATCAATGGAAAGGTTATTTCTGAAGGCAAGGCATTCAATAAAAAGGATGCTTCACAGATTGCTGCTCAACTGGCAGTGGAAAAACTTGGCATTGCCAATGCCGACTCGCCCGGCACCTTCGACAGCTATACTGCCTAGTAGAACCTACCACTCTCACTAAAAAGCTCTGAGCAACTCCCCCATTGCCAATTAGGTGTTTTTCCCTTCATCTTCTCCTTCTTGGTACCTGAGTGATTGCATGTTTTACGACATTCTTAATGGTGTGTTTACGTGCACAAACGCATTACTCGGTCCTTTTTTTACCCCGCGTTCTTATAAATCATAGAAGAAAACCCCTAGAATTCTTTCGTTGATTATCAGCGGCTTGTGCATGAATCTTGCAGAAAACTGTAGTTTTCCGAATACTTTCTCGTACAAATACTTGCAACTACAGAAAACGCATTATAGTTTTGTCTCGTCAAGTAAGAACATACCCTTAGAAAACTTAGATGTTCTACTTAACAACCCTAAGTAAAACAAATAAATACCGTACCAATGAAATACTTCTACACTTTAGCACTTGCATTTTTTGCATCTTTCGCAGCGCTGTCTCAAACGAATCAAGTTGTTGTAAATGAAGGAAGCTGGAGCAGCCCCGGCACCTGGAGCTTGGGTCATACGCCACTTGATGGAGAAACTATAGTTGTGCCAGCCGGTACCACATTAGTAATTGACGATAATATTGTAACCACAAACAACTATGTTATTAATGTATATGGCAACCTTTTATTTAAGGTTGGAAAGCTGAACGTAGGCTCCGGCACCATCATCAACATCAGCGCAGGTGCAACCATTACTACAAAGCAGGGTAATCCCTCTGACAGAATCACCATAGGAGGTGTTACCAAATATTCTGGTAGCGAAGGTAACATCACCGGCCCACTGGTGCTAACCGGCACACCTGAACCGATAATTCTCCCGGTTAAATTCATTGCTTACTCTGTTGCCCGCGTTGATAATGGTGTTGCCGTTAAATGGACTACTTCTGAAGAAAAAAATGCTCACTCATATGTTATTGAAAGAAGTGAAGACGGCGCCAACTGGAAGCCAATTGCAACAGTGTTTGCTGCAGGCAATTCATCAGACATCAACAACTATTCGTTCACTGATAAAGCTGCATTCTATTCTGTGGTGTACTACAGGGTAAAACAGGTAGATATAGACGGAATGTTTGTGTACACTACAATTAAATCGATCAGAAACGACTCAGTAGCAAACTCAGATATGAAGGTTACGTCTAACGCCAGCTCAGTTGTCGTAGAGATGACCAAGCAGTTAAAAGGAAATGTTGTTGTAAGGATTGTATCTCTTTCCGGCCAAGTAGTAGCGCAGCAGGCTTATAACCAACCAGCGGGACATATAATGCTCAATAAACCTTCACTGAGCGGTAACTATATTGTTTCTATCAGCAATGGTCACGATATCAAACTGGCTAAGCAGATAATGTTGTAAGTTGTTTCTTAGGTGTTTATTCCAGCTCCTGATTCTTCAGGGGCTTTTTTTATCTGCTGACACAATTCAATCAAAACACCATTGGTGCCTTTAGGATGAAGAAAGCATACTAACTTATTATCAGCGCCTTGCTTAGGCTTTTGGTTGAGAAGCGTAAATCCCTGGCTGGTCAGCCGTTCCATCTCTTCTTCAATATTGTCTACTTCAAACGCGATGTGGTGAAGTCCCTCTCCGTTTTTATCGACAAACTTTTGTACCGTGCTGTCGTCCACGAGTGACTGTAATAATTCAATCTTTGTTTCACCTTTCTGAAAGAAAGCTGTGATTACTTTTTCTGTCCAGACTTCTTCTGTCTTGTAACAGCTGGTGTTCAATAGCTTTTCAAATAAAGGAATAGATTGCGCCATTGAACTTACCGCGATTCCTATATGTTCAACTTTCAACATGAATATTCTTATTGATAAATATACTTCTTACTGCTGTAGGGCAAAGGCAGTGCCATCTAATTAACTTTGTGATTGTTTGATGCTTAGGCTACCGATCTATATGGATTATAATGCTACCACTCCGTGTGATGAACGGGTGGTGCAGGCTATGCTGCCCTATTTTACTGAAAGCTTTGGAAATGCAGCAAGTCGGAGTCATGCCTTTGGATGGAAAGCTTCCGAAGCAGTAGAGTATGCACGCGAGCAGGTTGCAGAATTGATCGGTGCCATACCGCAGGAGGTGATTTTTACATCTGGTGCTACTGAAAGTTGCAACCTGGCAATCAAAGGTGTTTGCGATTTATATGCTTCAAAAGGAAACCACATAATCACTACAGAAATTGAACACAAGGCCGTAATTGATACCTGCAGACAGCTGGAGAAAACAGGTACTGAAGTCACTTATCTGAAAGTGAATACTGATGGCTTCATCAGCGTTGATGAATTGCAGGCAGCGATTAGACCTTCTACGATTCTCTTAGCTGTGATGTATGCAAACAACGAAATCGGTGTGGTGCAGCCCATGAGGGAAATAAGTGCTATTGCAAAAAGATCAGGAGTAATCTTTTTTGCCGATGCTACGCAGGCTATAGGGAAAATTCCTGTTGATGTCCAGGCTGATGGAATTGATTTGATGGCATTCTCCGCTCATAAAATGTACGGTCCTAAAGGTTGCGGCGCTTTATATGTAAGAAGGAAAAATCCCCGCGTGCGGTTGACCGCACAACTGCATGGTGGAGGACACGAGCGGGATATGAGGAGCGGCACGCTTAACGTACCTGGCATTGTGGGTATGGGAGCAGCAGCAGCCCTTTCGTTGCACCACCAATCTGGCGAAATGAGATTTCTGCGCGACAAGTTAGAAGAAAGGCTCTTAAAGATCGAAGGCACTCACGTAAACGGGAGCCGCCAATTTCGATTACCCAACACAGTGAATATAGCTTTTGAACACGTCGATGGGAATGCCTTATTGATTGCCTTGCAAAAAGATATGGCACTTTCTTCGGGATCCGCTTGTACATCAGCATCTTTGGAGCCTTCATATGTGTTGAAGGCGATTGGGCTCAAAGATGAACTAGCAAAAAGCTCCTTAAGGTTTAGCGTTGGCAGGTATACCAATGAAGAAGAAATCAACTACGTTACAGAGAAGGTGTCTGAAGCTGTTATCAATTTACGAAAACTGAATCCCTTGAAGCACAGTTATGATTAGTGAAGCGGCCATCCGCAATTAAGTACAAGGCTCATTTGCACTTTATTTTTTCATATTACCTATTTTCACGCCTGCATGTGGTCAATTTGTAAAAAGGAGCTTAGCCAGTTTTTTAGTAGTCTCACGGGTTTGATTGCTATCATTATCTTTTTGCTGGTGAATGGATTTGTGCTCTTTGTTTTTCGAAACAATATTCTCGAATTCGGCTATGCAACACTAGAGCAGTTTTTCTCCTTTGCTCCCTGGGTGTTGCTTTTCCTAGCCGCGGCGATAACCATGCGGAGTTTTGCTGATGAATTTCGCGGTGGCACTTACGAGATCTTGCGTACTCGGCCTTTGAGTAGCTGGCAAATTGTTTCCGGAAAGTTTATGGGCAGTTTTGTTGTAGCACTAATAGCACTGATCCCCACGCTGGTATATTATGTCACCATCAACAGTCTGGCGGCAACAACCGGCATTGATGCGGGTGCAGCTGCGGGTTCATATATAGGCTTGTTGTTTATCATTGCCTTATTTACATCAATAGGCATTTGCGTCAGTAGCTTCACAACAAATGCAGTGGTTTCTTTTCTCATTACACTTGTCTGTTGTTCTCTGTTTTACTTTGGGTTTACGGCCTTCAGCCAACTTCCATTGTTTGAAGGAATGGCGGCGTACCTGATTGAGATGATTGGCATCGAATCTCATTACCAGAATATCAGCCGTGGTATAGTAGATACCAGAGACGTAATTTATTTTCTGAGTCTCATCTTCTTTTTTTTACTCATCACCCGGAAAAACCTTGAGAAGAAACAATGACCAGCAAAGGCTCCCGAAACAAATACCTCACTAACCTTTTACTCGTTGCTGGGCTATTGTTGATCAATTTGGTTGCATCGTTCATATACTTCCGTGTTGACCTTACCGAAGAGAAAAGGTACACAATCACACGGTCTACAAAACAGCTGATAAATGATCTTGGAGATGACCTGACAGTTACCGTTTTTTTGAAGGGTGACTACCCGCCGGAGTTTCGACGCCTTAGCAATACTACTGCCGATTTTCTCCGGGTGTTGAAGGCGTCTAATCCCGCACAACTCTCTTATCGCTTTGTTGATCCGCTGGACGAAGTTGTTCCTGGAAAAAGGTGGAGCGATTCCCTGCAAGCCATGGGAATTCATCCAATCAATTTAAGTGTTCAGGTAAAGTCGGGGCAGGAAAATAAACTAGCATTTCCATATGCACTCGTTCAATACAACGGTGACGCATCTTTTGTAAACCTGTTTCAGAGTAGCAGGCGAAGTATTTCCGCTGCAGAAATGAACAATGCGGAAGCGGTGATGGAATATCAATTTGCTAAAGCAATTCATAAACTAGCTAATCCTCAAAAGCCTTTTATAGCCTATGCTACAGGCCATGGGGAGCCTATGGGGCCAGAGATATTGAGTTTGCAAGCAGCCATCGATCCTGAAACTGCTCAACAGAACGAAAGAAGCGATTACAAAATGTTTCTCTTCAATCTGAAGACGCAGCCGGTAATACCTGACACCATGAAGGCACTGTTGATTGTGAAACCTGCAACACCGTTTTCAGCAGACGAGAAACTGAAAATTGATCAGTACCTCATGCGAGGTGGGAAGCTGATTTGGTTTGTTGACAACTTATTTGCAGAACAGGATAGTCTCAGCATTAAATCGCAGTTGATAGCCTATGAACGAGATCTTGGCATACAGGATCAGCTGTTCCGATATGGAGTACGCATTAATGCCGATCTTATCATGGATCTCCAGTGCGATTTTCTGCCTTTCGCTGTAGGCGGCAGTCCTGGCGAACCACAGTATGAGTTTTTGCGTTGGAACTATTATCCGCTTTTCGAGTCACGAAACAATCACCCGATTAACAAGAACATAGGCCTGGTAGCAGGTCGGTTTGTGAATTCTTTAGATACAATTGAATCCCCACGTGTTCGAAAAACTTTTCTATTGCAAAGTTCATCAAATGCACGAACCATCACTACACCGGCGCTCATCAGCCCCAACGAAAACCGAAATGCCCCTGAAGATGCTTTGTTCAATCAGAAGAACATTCCAGCAGCAGTAATTCTTGAGGGCGAATTTACTTCCTTCTTTAAAAACCGGTTAGGCCGTGCACAGATGGATAGCTTGCAGCCCTATGGCGGCTTTCGGGAAAGTAGTTCGAATGAAGCAAAGTTAATTGTGGTTGCAGATGGGGATGTTGTGATGAATGACGTTTCTGCCAAGCAAGGACCATTGCCTATGGGTATGAACCTGTTTACACTTGGATCGCAATACGAATACCAGTTTGCAAACCGCGAGTTTCTTTTGAACTGTCTTGAATACGTTACCAGCGGAAGCAATATTATTGAAGCAAGAAATAAAGAAGTGGTCTTACGCTTACTAGACCAGCGCAAAGTGGAGGAACAGCGAACCAAATGGCAGCTGATCAATATTGCTCTTCCTGTGCTTCTAGTGGTTCTATTTGGAATCATTTACCAGCAGTTGCGCAAACGTAAGTATGCTTTTGAAGGCACTTAAAATGCAAGTGCTATACTGCATTATATTTGCTGCCTCACGGAAATCTATATTATGACTCCGGATCAGGTCACCTATTTGGTATTTGGTATTGTGTTGATCGTGGCACTTGTGTTTGACTTGGGCCTGTTAAGTAAAAAGTCTACTGATATCAGCATCCGTAAGGCACTGTATCAAACCGTATTTTGGGTGTCGCTGGCGCTTGGGTTCTTTGCATTCATGTGGTGGACTGAAGGTTCACAAATGGCTCTGGAATACCTGAGTGCATACCTGATGGAGTGGAGCCTCAGCATCGACAATATTTTTGTCTTTATCCTGATATTCACCTTCTTTAAAATACGGGCAGACCATTACGCACGTGCTCTTCTTATAGGAATATTGATGGCGATTGTGTTTCGTGTCATCTTTATTACAGTGGGTGTAGCGCTTGTAGAAAGATTCTATTGGATTTTATACATTTTTGGTGCGCTACTGGTCTACACCGGAATAAAGATTTTTAGTGCAAAAGAACAGCATGAATTCAACCCCATCGATAATCCCGTTTACAAATTAATAAACCGCTTTTTCCCGATCATCCATGATGATATCAGCGGCAAGTTTACTGTTGTCAGGGACGGCAAGCGTTACTACACCAACATGTTTGTGGTGATTTTGATGCTGGCAACAACCGACATTGTATTTGCGTTGGACAGCATACCGGCAGTGTTTGCCATTTCGCAGGAACGAATTGTGATCTATACGAGCAACACTTTTGCCGTTCTCGGCCTACGTTCACTCTTTTTTTTGCTGCGCGGTGCGGTTACCAAGTTTGCCTATCTGCAGCAGGGTATTGCAATTGTATTGATCTTTATCGGGCTGAAAATGCTCGTGGAATACTTTCACGTCCATGTGCCCATTTATGTTTCTCTCTTAATGATTATTGTGTGCCTCGGAGGTTCCATAGCATATTCTATCCAGATTTCTAAAAGACGTTCTAATAACGAACTATAAGGTGTATTCGATTGAAGCCATTTGCAGAATACTAAAGGCAGATTTTCTGCAGTTTTCAAAAGCTTGTGTGATCACCGACCTCGCTTTCGATAGCAGAAAAATTTACGCATTGAACGGAACCTTGTTCTTTGCATTAGTAACTGCACATGCAGACGGCCATGCTTTTGTTGAAGACGCATACAAAAAGGGAATTAGAAATTTCGTCATATCCGAAAGTATTGATCTCTCTAATCTTTCCGGCGCCAATGTGATTTTGGTGCCTGATAGCTTGTCTGCACTTCAGCAGATTGCAAAACATCACCGGTCAGGGTTTCAAATTCCTGTCATTGGTGTTACCGGCAGCAACGGCAAAACAATAGTCAAGGAATGGCTGCACCAGTTGTTGTACGAAGATTTTAAGATCGTTCGCAACCCAAAAAGTTACAACTCGCAGGTGGGTGTTCCATTGAGTGTTTGGCAAATGAACGAAAATCACACGCTGGCCATTTTTGAAGCCGGAATTTCTCAGCCGGGCGAGATGGAACGGTTGCAGGCCATCATTCAACCTACTATTGGACTCTTTACAAATATTGGTGAAGCGCATGATGCAGGTTTTGATTCACATGAACAGAAGCTGACAGAAAAGCTGAAGTTATTTGCCGGAGCAGAAGTTGTAATTGGCCCTTACGACCTGCTACGCAGATCGCCCTTAAAAACTACAATAACATGGGGTTCGCAAACAGAAGCGAATCTTCAGTTGTTGGCAGTAGAAAGAAAAAATGCTGCAGAGCAGGAGGTGATTGTTTCCGCAAAGTTCAATCAACAGCCGCTGCAAATAAATGTTCCTTTTGCGGATGAAGCTTCACTTCAGAATGCCATTAGCTGTGTGTGCGTGTTATTAGTGCTGGGCTATTCTGCTGATGAAATCAACAAGCGGTTGCTTTCATTACACGCCATTGATATGCGGCTGCATTTCATGCATGGAAGCAACAACTGCAATATCATTAACGACAGCTACAGTGCAGACCTCACGTCGCTGCAGATAGCCTTGCAATTTTTACAGCAACAAAATACAGCACAGGAAAGAAGAATTATTCTGTCTGATTTTGTAGAGACAGGTAAGACAGACGAAGAGTTATACGGAGCTATTGCATCTTTAGTGAAGGATTACGGCATCACAAAAATTATAGC
>DASQNW010000092.1:0-7322 GCA_035644775.1 Chitinophagaceae bacterium
ATGGGTATGACCTGAAAGCATCAAATCAATGTCCTGATAATTTGTACGCACCTCTGCATCCCAATGCGAAGGGTCGTGGCTCATCAGAATTTTGAACGGAATTTCCTCTGCACCCCTGTACGCTTCTGACAGCTTGCCGTACTTTGGAAAACGTGCCTTCGCACTCCAGTTTTCGATCCCCAGCAAAGCTATTTTTTGCCCGCTACGCTCAAAAATCACGTGTTCATTTAACAGCAGTTTCCAACCTAATTCACCATGTATGGACTTCAACCGCTTAAGGTTCTCCACTTTCTGCGCCATACTGCCCCAATTTTCATAATCACCATAATCATGATTCCCTAACACAGAATAGACACCAAGAGGCGCTTGCAACTTGTTGAACACACCCATGTAATCGTTCATTTCATCTGCCCTGTTATTCACCAGGTCACCTGTAAAAAGAATCAGATCTGGTTGAATGTTTTGGATAGCCTGGATGCCTTTTTCAACAGCAGATTTATTGTTGAAGCTCCCGCTGTGAACATCGGAAATTTGCACGATTTTCATGCCCCGGAATGCCTCCGGTAGTTTGGCAAAGCGCAATGGCACTTTACGCACATGGTAGTCGTACTTGTTTGAAAAACCATTTACGAGGCTTCCAAGGATAGTGCCACCAGCAGCCAGGCCTACCCAACTCAGAAACACTGACCTTGATATACCCTCACCCTGGATGCTCTCTCCTTCTGTATTGCTGAAAAAAAGCTTCCCGGCTACCCATTGAATTCCTCGTCTTAGGTCGTCGATCAACAGGAAAACAGCAGCGGCAAACTTGGCAAAGAAAAGTGCAGCTACCAAAGCAAATATTATTGACCGCAGCCCCTTTGAAAAGTTTTCGAGATGCAAAACAGGAAGTAGTACAAATATGAGCAGAGCAAGTACAGAAACGGTCCAATAGGTGGCAAAAATTATGATTCGAGTTTTAGCCCCTGCTGATTGCGAAACTGCTTTTAACGCCTGGAACACATAGAAGTCGAGCAAAAGCATTGACGCAATGATGATGAGCCAAAAGGGAGAGTTGCGCATGGTTCTGAAAACTGCAAATAAAGGAAGTTTTGCCAACTTACTGTTCTATCTTTCGAAGTTGACAATGGTGGCTGGACTGTATTTTTGCACCATCTAAAAATGTTTAGATGAAGTTTACGTATTACGGACATTCGTGTTTTTCGGTGGTGCTGGCGGGGAAGAAAGTGTTGTTTGATCCGTTTATAACTCCAAACGAGTTGGCAGGCAGTATTGATGTTTCCTCTATTGAGGCAGATTTCATCCTGGTTTCGCATGGACATGTTGATCATATTGCAGACTGCGTAAGCATTGCTCAACGTACCAAGGCTACCGTTGTATGTAGTTGGGAAATATCGGAGTGGTTGTGTAGAAAAGGCGTAGAAAAGACTCACCCGATGAACACAGGCGGGAAATGGGCTTTTGATTTTGGAACTGTGAAGTGCGTGGTGGCGCAACACTCATCGGGCCTGCCCGACGGAAGCTATGGTGGCAATCCAATGGGGTTTATCATCAATTCTTACGACAAAAGCTTTTACTATAGCGGCGACACTGCACTCACTCTCGACATGCAGCTGGTGCCACGCTGGGGAAAAGTAGATTTCGCTATTTTTCCAATCGGTGACAACTTTACTATGGACTATTCCGATGCTATTGAAGCTGCTCGAATGGTAAACACTTCGTCAGTAGTGGCTGTTCATTACGACACGTTTCCATACATTAAAATCAATCACCAGCAGGTGAAGCAGGCATTTTTAAGTGCTGGCATTAATTTGCACATGCTTGCTGTAGGACAAACAATTGAATTGTAGAATCAAGGAAGGCGCGATGTTCGCATGAGAAGGAACGATATGTTTCAGAATTCATCACAAAAATTATGTTGAGAGAGCAAGGGATATTATGGCAAGAATAATAGGTGTTGCAAACCAAAAAGGCGGAGTTGGCAAAACCACCACTGCTATTAACCTTGCAGCAAGTTTAGCAGTGCTGGAATATCGCACCTTACTGGTAGACGCTGATCCGCAAGCTAATAGCACTACCGGTGTGGGTTTCGACCTGCAGAATGTTACACAAAGCTTGTACGACTGCATGGTGAACAACGCCACCGCTCAAGATGTTACATTAAAAACAGAAATCCCCAACCTCTACTTACTTCCTTCTCATATTGACCTGGTGGGTGCAGAAATAGAAATGATTAACTATCCCAACCGCGAGTCTGTTCTAAAACAACTGATTGAGCCGATTCGTAGTGAATACGACTTCATCGTCATCGACTGTTCTCCTTCACTAGGACTCATAACTGTAAATGCACTGACTGCTGCAGATTCGGTAGTTGTTCCTGTGCAATGCGAATTTTTTGCGCTCGAAGGACTAGGTAAGTTGCTCAATACCATTAAGATCGTTCAAAGCCGCTTAAACACGTCGTTAGCGATAGAAGGTATTCTTATGACAATGTATGATGGTCGATTGCGGTTGTGCAACCAGGTAGTAAATGAAGTGCGCCGACATTTTGAGGAACTTGTTTTCAACACGATTATCCACCGCAACTCACGTTTGGCAGAAGCACCAAGTGCAGGCAAACCGGTAATTTTATATGATGCAAATAGCAAGGGTTCAGTTAATTACCTCAATCTTGCTAAGGAAGTGCTTCAGAAAAATAATTTAACAAAGATCCCGCAAGAAGAAAGAACAATCGAGTTGTAAGTTGGTAGTTAAAAGTTTCGAATAGTTTCTAGAATGATCTAGAAAGTAGAACTTTACACTTCAACAATAACTACGAACAATTTCATGTCTACGCCTAAACAACACAATAAAGAACTGCTTGGTAAAGGTATCCGTTCCTTATTGCAGTCCATTGATTCAGATCTGAAGAACACAACAGGCCAACTGAAAGAATCTGCAGTAGAACAGGTAACAGGCGTACTACGAATCCCAATTGAAGCTATAGAAGCAAATCCGAAACAGCCGCGCCGGGATTTTGACGAGCAGGCGTTGCAGGAGTTGGCTCAATCCATCAAAGTTCACGACATCATACAACCGATAACGGTTACAAGAATAGGCAACAAGTATCGCCTGATTTCGGGGGAGCGCCGATTTCGTGCGTCGAAACTTGCAGGCCTCCACGATATACCCGCCTATGTTCGCCAGGCTAATGACCAGGAGCTACTGGAGCTTGCACTTTTGGAAAATTTACAGCGTGAAGATCTCAACGCTATGGAAATTGCTCTAAGCTATAAACGTATGATGGAGGAGCTCAATCACACCCAGGAGCAGGTGGCCGAGAGAATGGGAAAAGACAGGAGCACCGTTACTAACTACATAAGGCTTTTGAAACTTCCGCCCGATATCCAGGTGGCTGTCAGAAGTGGTGAGTTAAGCATGGGACATGCACGGGCACTCATAAATGTGGATACGATAGATAAGCAGCTATATATTTTTGATGAAATAAAAATGAAGGGCTTGTCTGTTCGCCAGACAGAAAACCTCGTGCGAAACTTCTATAAAGAAAAGACAGAGCAAAAGAAACCAGCCCACTCCACATTGCCTGATGCATATAAGAAAGTAGAAGATAAACTGGCCTCTCACTTTAGCACACGAGTGAAGGTGAAGCACAGTCGAAACGGAAGCGGGCAAATCAGTTTCGATTACTATTCTCTCCAGGAGTTGAACAAGTTATTGGACCAGATGAATGTGACGATTGACTAGTGAAAAACACAATTATGTTGAGATGCCTTTTTTGTTTTCTGTTGTTTAGTGTGAAATTCTCTTTTTCACAACGCATTATGGACTCCACGGGCCGGACTGTTGTTATCGACACGAGCATACGTGGTACTCCTGCAGATTCGCTTAACCAGGTTGCAACGCCGATCTCAAACAAAAAGAAAGTAGACTCTGTTATTCGCGTTCATTCGCCTAGAAAAGCAATCATCCGTTCTGCTATCCTTCCCGGCTGGGGTCAGGTGTACAACAAGAAGTATTGGAAACTGCCGCTAGTGTATGGTGCTCTTGGTACTACAGCTTACGTGTTTATTGATAACATCAACACGTATCGGGAACTGCGCTTTTCCTACGCTGCAAAATACAAAGCAACGCCAAGAGGTGGCGGAGACTCAACCGACTATCGTTTATTGAAGCCGAGGTATATACCTGTACCCATGGAGAGTCTGCGCAACGCCCGTGATCAATTCAGGCGTTATATAGACTACTCGGTATTGTTTTTTGTTGCGTTCTGGGGTTTGAACGTGGTGGATGCTGCTGTAGATGCCCATCTGAAGGCCTTTGATGTGAGCCCCGATCTTTCGCTCCGTATAAAACCCGGATACAGCGAAATGGCAGGCACAAAAGGGATAAGTATTGTTCTGGCTTTTAAATAAATGATTGCATGCGTATTGCACTTATAGGATATGGCAAAATGGGACAGATGATTGATGAACTGGCTGCTGCAAAAGGGCACGAAGTGGTGTTAAAAATCAATATTGATAATACGGAAGAATTTACTGCCGAAAATATCTCACAGGCGGAGGTTGCTATTGAATTTACCGGCCCTTCAAGTGCTTACGGAAATGTAAGAAGGTGCATCGATTTTGGGATTCCTGTTGTCACCGGATCCACTGGATGGAACGAACAACTTGTTGATATAAAGAAATATGTTATTGCAAGGAATGGCAGCTTTCTTCATGCAAGCAATTTTAGCATTGGCGTCAACATCTTTTTTGAAGTGAATAAATTACTTGCACGGTTGATGGCCAGCCAGGCCGATTATGAAGTGCAATTAAGGGAAATTCATCACACGGCCAAAGTTGATGCTCCAAGCGGAACAGCAGTAAGCCTCGCTGAGCACGTACTAACTAATCTTCCACGTAAAAAGAAATGGGTAAACCATGCCGCTTCAGCAGAAGATGAAGTGAGCATCATTAGCGAACGTATTGATCCCGCTCCGGGAATTCATCACGTGCGCTATAGCTCGGAAATAGACGATATAGAGATCATTCACACAGCTCACAACAGAAAAGGATTCGCGTCAGGCGCTATTGTGGCAGCGGAGTACATTCACAACAAGAAAGGCGTCTTTACTATGCAAGAGGTTCTTGGCTTGTAATGAGTTTTGCTCTTACTCTTAACAGCTATGTGAGTCCTCGTACGGGCTAGCTACTGGAAATAAAGGTGCAACCCGACAGAATAAAGTGCGTGACTCCACTTTGGTTAATTACGACTCTCTAACGAAGACTAACCTGTTGCGATCCGCTTTGTACATCATTTCAAAAAAACGGGAAAGCTCTTCCTGCTCTTTTATCGAGAACCTGCCGGCATATTGCTCCCTCACGCGAACATAGAATAGTTTGTTACCAGCAACTTTTATTCTGCTCGAGTACAGCCCAAACTTCGTCTTTATATCGATGTCTGCCGGCACTGCCTCTAATCTATATCCCTCAGGAATTTGCAATTCGATGCTATCCACATGTTTAAATTCTTTGTCAAAAACGTAGTCACACGTTCTTTTCTCCTCTTCAGTAAATCTCAGAGAACTTCTGTTAATCAGGTTCGGATTTACAAACAACCTTTTGCCGCTAGCCGTAGCATAGTTATTGACAAATATGTTAAGCTGCTCTTCCACTTCAGGCAGTGACTGCTGCTTCTCTTTGTATTGAAAATCCTGAATTTCATAGGTAGAGAAATTCAGTTCTTCATTTAAAAAACTCTTTACCTTCTCTTTCGACAGGTTGTTGATTAGTTGGTGCCGATAGTCCTGTTGGGTTCCTTTGTAAATAGAAAATACGTTTAGCTCAAGATCACCTTCACTAGTCAATACTCCCTTTACTCTTCTTTCTTGAAGATTGTCGGCAAGTTTATAATGTGGAGTGCTGACCAACTTTCCTCCAGTTTCTGTAATTAGCAAGGCTTTTCTGTTACCTGTAAAACTACCCATATAACCAGCCGATTCTGTTTGACTCGTACACTCCAGCCAGATTGTATCTTGCTGAACGGGTACACAAAGTATGATGTGGTTGAACTGGTCTGAAGGAAAATCTTCCATGACATACGTGTCGTCCTTACTTGCTCCGGCACGTACCCAGCTGTAATAAGATTTTATACCTGCAGCCTTAAGGAGGCTGTACATGTAGTTACTTAGCGCCTTACAGTCGCCATAACCTTTTTTTGCTACAAAGCTGGCATCGAATGGTTGCAGACCACCTATACCAAGCTGAATGCTGATATAACGTGTATTCTTTTGAAGGTACTTATATAGTGCGGCTACTTTTTGCTGATCGGTGCTCAGCCCCGCTGTTATCTCTTTCACCTTTTCCTGCACACCATCGGGAAGTTTGTCTCTGCCCTGGTTAAGTGCAATCTGAAACTTGCCAATGCTTTCCCAGGTAGTTGCATCTCCTTTAAACCCCTCCATTTCAAATGAAGATGGCGCCAGAAAAACGGTGGTAGTGAGCTCGATCCATCTCGGAGCAACGGAAAAATTCCTGATAGGCTTCAACTGCCCCGTACTCCACATGGTGATTTTTTTGTTCTTGTCAAATGTAGTGGACGGTTCACCCTGATAGTTGAAGCTTTTGTACCTCAGCGTGTAATCTTTTGGTGCAACTACGGTGAAAGAACTCCTTTCAACTGAATAGTTCTCAGACCGCTGGGGAATCCAATTAGGAAAAACATAAGAGTTATTAAATCGGATTTCCACCTCGTATTCAACGGTGTAAGGATAGGTTTTGTAAAAGAACTCATGCACCTTCACTCGGCTGTCGTCAATCAGGTTATTATCGTCAATTGCACTTACATCTTGAAATTCTTTTGCCCTGGCTTTCTTAATCAACATACCATTAGCGTCGTAAAGCGACCCTTCCAAAGACGTTATTTTCCTCATTTTATCATAGAACTCGTAAAAGCTTGTATGCCGTGATCCTTTTTCATTGAGTATGGTCAACGCAAACTTTTTACGGAGGATTGTTTCAGAACCGCTGACGATCTCAAACCGGATCTCCTCATATCGTTTTACTACATTGGCATCTCTTTTTAAATCTTCGGGTATAGAAGATGCATTGTATTGTATTTCGCCACTCCAGGCAAGTACAGGCAGGAAGAACGAAAGGAAGAATATAGTAAACCTCATTGGTTATTTTTTCTTTTTGAAGACAATTTGTTCTCCATGCTTTTTCACTACCAGGTTAAAGAACTCGCGAAGCGCCTCGTACTCATCGGGGGCAAAATAGGCGCGAGTCAGCTTTACTCTTGTTCTTAATGAAACTATGTGCCCTGATACACCGATAGCGTATTCA
>DASQNW010000093.1:0-3806 GCA_035644775.1 Chitinophagaceae bacterium
ATTATAGAGATACTGATAGGTCATCACATTGAACTCGGCATTTTCCTGAATGGTGTTGGTAAAGGATATGCCGGTTTCTTCTGCTGGCAGCAGTGTAAATAACGTAGCGGGTTTCTTACTGCTACAGGAAAGGAGCAGTACAAGAGAAGCAGCCCAAACAAAAAAATAGTGTTTTATAAAAGAGTTCAAACGCATTTATCAATTTCATTTATCGGACACCGGCACGCCTTCTATACGCAGCAACTTTTTCAAAATCCCATACTGTGTCGTTATTGTAAACTGAGTTGCCTATTCAAAGGGTAACAGATGATGAAACGTGCTTTCGGCAGAAGCTGTTGCATGAACATTTTGAAAAAGTTGTGCAACAGGTGTAAAGGTATAAAGAGCTTGCAATCCGGTTAGCCTTGCTACAGAAGAACTGCAGTACGCGTTTTATTACATTAACAATTGGGAGCGTATGTAATGAAAAAGTATGACCATCACAAGTGATGGTCATATTTTGCGAGAGGTAAAGAACACTCTCCTTCAACATGTAGATATCGTT
This sequence comes from Chitinophagaceae bacterium, assembly GCA_035644775.1. Taxonomy (GTDB): domain Bacteria; phylum Bacteroidota; class Bacteroidia; order Chitinophagales; family Chitinophagaceae; genus Flavisolibacter. Next base: position 545 of record DASQNW010000093.1, read on the forward strand.
GCGTTACCAGCCGGCTATTTGTTTTGCGGCCGGGTTTTTATCAATTTCCGATTGGGGGATGGGCAGTACCACCATCTTATCTAAAAACACGCGTTCTTCAAAAACAATCCGTTCGTACGTGAATGCATTTCCATTTTGGGTGATCTTCATGCCATACATGGGTCCATTTAGAACGTCTTTCGCAATGCCCCACCTCCTGATGTCGAAATACCGGTGCTCTTCAAACGAAAGCTCTACCCGGCGTTCATTACGAATCTGCATACGCATATCCGCCTGGGATAATCCGGCCTGCAATGGTGGCTGGTTAACACTGGGGCGGGAACGCACCTGGTTGATGGCATCGTACACCGTAGCATCCGGACCAACAGCCTCATTCTGGGCCTCGGCATAGTTCAGCAACACTTCAGCATAACGTATATAGATCCAATCCTGGTCACTGGTGTTTGGGTAAAGCTGCGTCATCTTTTCCATGGATGGATTTAGGTACTTGCGGATGTAATAACCCGTATTAGAAGCATCATCGGAAACACTCTTTGAATTAGCGCCACCCTCAAATGTTTCAACCGTTTTGCCCCCAAATACGGAACCGTTGTACAAGACTGTTGCATAAAACCGTGGATCACGGTCTCTGTACGGATCATTGTCGCTGTATAACGGCGACTGGGTGATCGACTTCCCGTCTTTCATTTCATAGGCATCCACTAAGTTCTGTGTAGGAGTTGTGCCGCCCCAACCACCAAAAGAGCCGGCTGGAAGGTTTACAGTTTCAAAACCGAAATTACCTGCTGTATAACCTGCCCAGCTAAAACCCATACCGTGGACTCTAACCGGGGCAGTGAACTTTTTGGCAAAAATGATTTCCGAATTATTTTCTGTCAGGAACAAGGTTTCATAATCCGGGAATAACATATACCCTGGCGTAAGTTCCATTACCTCTTTCGCTGCGGCCGCAGCTTCCGCCCATCGCTCTGCGTATAACAAAACCCGGCTTTTAAGTGCCAAAGCAGCGCCTTTAGATGCCCTGCCGGCTTCTATACCACCCACACCAGGTAAAATAGCTGCGGCGCTGTCCAGGTCTTTTATAATGAAATTCACACTTTCATCATAGGAGGAACGTGGAATTTGGAAATCATCCGATGGCGTTAACGGTGTTGCTAAAAGAGGAATGCCGCCTTCATTGCCGGCCTGTTTGCTACCATAAAAGCGAAGCAGGTCATGATACGTATAGGCCCTTAAAAAGTAGGCTTCGCCTTTCAACCGGAGTTTTTTATCATCATTGCCCTCTACCCGGTCCAGGTTGGCAAGGGCCAGATTGGTTCTTCGCACCTGCGCATAAAAATTGCTCCATTGCGGCGCAAGCGGAGAGTTCGACGGGTTGTAGGCACCCAAATGCAAGGCCTGGCTTTCCGACCATTCAAAGGTAACATCACCATCATCAGATGCTCCATCAAGAAGATAGGTACCTGAGCCCCACTCCGATTCCGGTCTATCAAACCCGGAAATGATTTGCCCGTAGATCCCGTTAATAAATTGTTCCGCTGCATTCGGATCAGTCCATACAATATTATCGGACAATCGATCTGCCGGCAATTTGTCCAGTAAATCCTTCTTGCAACTGGCAAGCCCAGCAAAAGCAAGGAGTAAAATAAGATATCTTCTATTCTTTATCATAGATGTCGTATTAATTGGTGATTAAAACTGAACCGTGGCGCCGAAGTTGAAAATACGCAGTTGAGGGTAAGCCCAGCCTCTTGGATTGCTGTTTTCTGGATCGAAGTTTTTGATATCTGAAATCGTGAAAACGTTATTTGCATTTGCATACACGCGCAAGCCTTGTAAGTGCAAATTGTTACTGATATTTTTTGGAATGCTATAAGCCAGTTCCACACTGCGTAAGCGCAGGTAAGAAGCGTCCTTTATCCAAAAAGAGGAAGTTTGATAATTCGGGCTGCCTGTATTCAACGTTACCCTTGGCTGTTTGCCGTTAGGTGTGGCCGGTGTCCAACGGTCGAAATTTTCTCTTAATGCATTCCCGCCATTGAAAAAAGGCCAGGCCGTTTCATTGGACAAATACTGGTTGGTACGTTCACTTCCCTGCAAAAGGAATGAAAGTTCGATACCCTTAAATCCAATACCGCCGGTTATGCCATAAATAATTTCAGGGATATTGCTTCTGCCCATATAGGTTCTATCATTTGCATCGATGACACCGTCAGGTTTGCCCTCAGGGCCACTGATATCCGCATAGCGTATATCCCCTGGTTTTGGCGCTGTACCCAAAGATGTTTGTGTTGGTGCCGCTTTAATTTCCGTAGTATCCTGGAACAAACCAATGGCTTGATAACCGAACTGGACGCCTAACGGCCGGCCGGTACGTGCGATGTTCGGATTGGTACCTGCAGGCTCATCTACAAAGATTACTTTATTTTTTGCATAGGTGAAGTTGGCGGTAAGATTGTATGTAAACGATCTGCTGATTGTATTTCTATGGCTTACGGCCAGGTCAATCCCCCTATTGTTTACTTTGGCCAGGTTTTCAACCGGCAATCTAAAACCGGCGAGTGCCGGAACTGAAGCGGAGCGTGTACCAAGTATGTCACTGCGATTGTCCCGGAAATAATCGGCGGTAATATTAAACAATCCATTAAACAAGGTGGCATCAATACCTATATCCAATTTTTTCACCGTTTCCCAGGTCACATTAGGATTTCCCAACAGGCCTTCATAAATGGTTTGTTGCGCTGCATTATCACCAAAGATTGCAGGTGTTGCATAGTCAACCGAAGCCGGCCTGTCGCTATAAGAGGATATATAGAGGAAGGTATTATTGCTCAGCCTGTCATTTCCCAGAACGCCCCATGAGCCGCGTAGCTTAAGAAATGTAAGCGCATTCGTTTTTGGGAAAAAAGGTTCGTTGGAAAGCACCCATCCTGCAGAAAAGGAAGGGAAAAAGCCCCATCTTCTTTCTTTTGCAAATTGCTCGGAAGCATCGCGCCTAAAACTGGCTTCTAAAATATATTTATCATTATACGTATAATTCAAACGACCTACATAGCCTCTCCTGCCTGAATTTCCCGAATACCCGTTGTTACCGGTAAAGCTATTGATTGGCCCCAGGTTCAATTCATCTACACGGATGGCATACTGCTGGCGGCTGGCTCCCAAGCCTGAAAACTTCTCTTCTGTTTCCGTATATAACAACAAGTCATCAATCCTGTGAACACCAAATGTTCGTTCATAATTCAGGTGCGTTTCCAAGGTC
>DASQNW010000094.1:0-2967 GCA_035644775.1 Chitinophagaceae bacterium
GGTGCTTTTCCGGCACCTTTCGACAAGGTGACGTTTGTAGCCGAGCCAGTAAGCAATTTGGTGCATGCAGATAAACTGTCAGATACTGGCGCTAGCTTTGTGGCCAGCCGCGTTCATTCTAACAAAGAATTTCTTGCGTCAACCGATGCATGGTTTCGCCCGGTAAATCTGTATATCGGCCCGGATGGTGCTTTATACGTCGTTGATTATTATCGTCAGATCATCGAGCATCCGGAATGGATGGGTGAGGAGGTAGTAAAATCCGGCCAGCTTTATAATGGCAATAATATGGGTCGTATTTACCGGATTACGCCAACAGGAGCAAAAGTTGCAGACTGGACGGGAGGACTAAAGCTGGGGGATGCTTCGGTGGAAGAGTTGGTAAAGCAGCTATCCAACCCTAACATCTGGTGGCGGTTGAATGCCCAACGGCTGTTGATTGACAGGAAAGATGAACGTGCAGGTAGCCCATTAATAAGGATGGCGCAAAACCCTTCTGCTCCATTCGGCAGATTGCATGCGTTGTGGACATTGGAAGGACTGAATCAATTAACACCCAATATCATTGCTCAGGCCTTGAAAGATCCTGTAGCCGGCGTGCGGGAAAATGCAATCAAATTAGCCGGGCTTCATTTAGCGACTGCACCTCAACTGGCAAGCCTCCTTTTGCCAATGCAGAACGACACCAACGCTAAGGTTAGATTTCAGTTGCTTTGTACCATAGGATCAATAAATACTCCAGAAGCTTTAGAGGCGAGAAACAATCTTCTATTCAGGAATGTCAATGATCAATGGATGCAAACAGCAGCATTATCGGGGTCTGCAGCACAAACGTCTTCATTGTTGGAGGTAGTTCTTGATAGCTTCCGGCACCAGGTGCCGGCCTATGCTTCGCTGGTACAGCAGTTAAGTGGCATGGTGGCTGGAGGTAAAAGCTCCGGTGATGTACACCATCTGATTCAAAAAGCAACGACCCTACCTGAAGCAGAATGGCAGGCGCCCATGCTGAAAGGGCTGACACAAGGACTAAAAATGAAAAAAGCAAAGGCTGTGTCAGGCGATGATCAGGAGCTACTGATACAAACATTTTTTGAAAGTACTTCTGGTGGATTGCGGAATGCATCACTGGAGTTGCTGAAAGTGACAGGTGTCGCAAAAGCACCTTCTCTGAAAAAAGCTTTCAAGAAAGCTGTTGACATTTCATCGGATGAACAACAGCCAGCTGACCGAAGGGCAGAGGCTGTCGAATTTTTAGCCTTGGGAGATCCCTTGCCTTTCGTCGGTCTGCTTAAAAGTTTGCTGAATCCAGGAAAGCCATTGTCTATCCAGGTGGCCTCTTTACGTACGCTTAGCGTTATACCCGACAACACTGTAGCTGAATTTCTTTTACGCCAGTGGAACAATTTAACGCCGCAAGTGCAGAATGAAGCTTTGAACACATTTTTGGTAGATACATCGCGAATTGCATTGTTACTCGACGCGATAGAAAACGGACAGGTACAACCTGCAACAGTAGGCTGGCAACGGAGTGTGCGGCTAATGTCACAAACAAATTTAAAGCTTCGTGAAAAGGCCCGGAAACTGCTGACCAAAACAGATGAAGAAAGAGCCAACGTAAACAAAGCCTATCAACCGGCTCTTGCACTGAACGGAAATCCGGAAAAAGGAAAAACTGTTTTTCTAACCAGTTGTTCCAGTTGTCATCAAATCAGGGGATCGATGGGTGTACACTTTGGCCCCGACTTGGGGACGATTCACAACTGGTCGGCAGACGCCATTATGGCTAACATTCTTGCTCCTGATCTGTCCATATCAAGTGGCTTCGACCTGTGGGAGGTGACGCTGAAAAATGGAGAAACAATTCAGGGTATCATCTCCAGTGAAACTGCTACTTCCATCACCTTGAAAAATGTGGGAAGAGAAATAAAGGCGATTAGCAGAGCCAATATCCGATCGCTAAAGGGACTTAACATGTCATCCATGCCGGCCGGGTTGGAGAAACAAATCAATCACCAACAAATGGCAAATTTGCTGGCCTATTTGCGGCAGAACAAATAATACCTGTTTGATGCGCATGCAGCAAAAGCAGGTAACCGTGAAAAGCTTATACGCTGGAAAATATTGTCTTCTTTCTAAACCATACAATGATTATATGATTTCCACTTTTAGATACTACTCGCCTGCTGATGTTTTTGCAAAGAGGGTAATAAAAATCGTTTTCAAATTACCTGCACTCGTCGCTTTCTTTTCTATAAGCGTTTGTGCGGCACAGGAAAAGGCAATCGCCTTTTCCTGGCCGGATGGCAAACAGGCGGCTATCAGCTTAAGTTTTGATGATGCAAGGGAAAGTCAGGTACTTGTTGGTACGCAACTGCTTGACCGATATAATATCAAAGCTACTTTCTATGTGCTTCCTTCCGGTGTGGAAAAACAATTGGAAGGTTGGCGGAAGGCTGTGCTGAATGGCCATGAAATTGGCAACCATACGTTAACCCATCCCTGCACGGGCAATTTTAGTTGGTCTCGAAAAAATGCCCTGGAGAATCACACCCTTAACAGTATAAAGAAGGAGCTAACGGATTGTAACAAACGTATCGAGGCGTTGCTGCAGGTAAATGCAGCGGTGTTTGCTTACCCTTGCGGGCAAAAATTTACCGGTACAGGTACAAAAACAAAAAGCTATGTGCCGGTGGTGGCAAAAATGTTTGTTTCAGGACGGGGGTGGATGGATGAAGCGGCAAATGATCCTTTGTATTGCAACATGGCACAGCTAGCGGGTATTGAAATGGATGGTAAAAGCTTTGATCAGCTTCTTCCATTAATTGAAATGGCAAAGAAAAATGGTCAGTGGCTGGTTCTGGCAGGCCATGAAATAGGAGACGCCGGTGATCAGACCACCAGGCTTTCCATGTTGAAGCAACTGGCCGAATATGTACAAGATCCGAAAAACGGCGTATGGATAGCGCC
>DASQNW010000095.1:0-13618 GCA_035644775.1 Chitinophagaceae bacterium
AGAAGATGCGCAGACCCGACTGAATCGTAGCTTTATAGGTATGTCTCCGAGAGAACAACTAACTGCATTTATACTCAGTACGTTTCCGATGCATCCCATGAAAGCAACGTCTATTGAAGACCGTTTTTCTGAGAAAACCTACCAGAAAAACGAATTTTATTTGACTGAAGGAAAGATCTGCAATGAGTACCTTTTTCTTTGCAAGGGATTTATGAGGGCTTTCACCTACAACCTGGAAGGAGATGACATTACAACTGCTTTTTACCAGGAGCACGGCGTGGCTTGCGAGATTTATTCATTATTCAAAAGAGTGCCGGCAAGAGAAAACATTCAGGCATTGACAGACTGCCAGGTATTATATATAAACTTTGAACAGCTGCAACAAGCATTCCACAGCATCCCAGAATTCCGCGAATTTGGCAGGAGTATCCTTGTGAATGCTTACGCTCAGCTCAAGCAGCGGATGCTTGCCCTACATCAGCTGACAGCGGAGCAGCGCTATTCAGACCTAATAAAATCCAACTCCGCTATTTTCCAGGTAGCCCCACTAAAAACAATAGCTACCTACTTGGGGATCACAGATACTTCTCTCAGCAGAATACGCAAGGAGTACGCAAAAAATTCTTAGAACACACTTCAGATCTTATCATTTGGCAAGAGAAAGCTTCCTGTACTGAATTTTCTTTGTGTGAAATTTCATGCAAATGGAACATTTACCACTGACTGTCTCTTCTTTGTTTGTTGCCACTACACTGCTCACAGTATTCTTCCTGGTGAAAGCTTCAGGATTCTCAAAAAAGCTGATGATCGTGATCGCAGCCTGGCTGGCACTGCAAGCTATTATTAGCAAAACTGGATTCTACCTCTTCACAAATTCACTACCACCAAGATTTCTGCTTGCCGTAGTCCCCGCCTTCATAGCCATTGCATTGCTCTTTTTGACGCCAGCAGGAAAAAGATTTGTAAAGAGCCTTAACCCAAAAGACCTCACGTTGTTGCATATCGTGCGGATACCTGTGGAGATCTGTCTTTTTCTTTTGTTTTTGAATAAAGCGGTTCCCGCTGCAATGACATTCGAAGGCAGCAATTTTGATATAGTGTCAGGTATAACTGCTCCCCTGGTCTATTATTTTTTCTTTGTAAAAAGGAACTTGCCGGTGAAGGCAGTTCTTATGTGGAATACGGCTTGTCTGCTTCTGTTGATCAATATAATAGTTACTGCAAGTTTAGCAGCTCCTTTCCCGTTTCAGCAGCTAGCATTTGATCAACCCAACGTAGCAGTATTGCATTTTCCATTTGTTTGGCTGCCATCGTTTATCGTGCCTGCTGTATTGCTTGCGCATCTTGCTTCAATAAAACACCTGTTGAGTAATAGGAGTGAAAAAAGAGTTGCTGCAGATAGGCATGCAAAAGAGCATCACTCCCGAAGTGACAGGGCTACTACCTTGGTGTAAGGAAATTAATCGATTTGGTTTAAGCCATTGCTCTATAGAAATTTTTTCTCTTTACAAATCAGATTAACCTTACACGACTTGACAACGGTTTGCCATAATCCATTCAGTTTCAGAGAAAGCCTTCAGGCAGCTCGTGTAAGTGGTATTCAGGTCTTGTGCCGTACGGGCGACCATAAGATGAACATCTACTCTTGACGCTCTGCCCACGCCGCTAATTGAACAGTTCCTAATGACTGCGGTGGGAGTGTTCTCTGTTTTGATTTAATCGGGCAAGTTTATGTACTTTACCATCTTACACCAACATAGCTTTTATTAATCGCAATAATTTATTAGAGCAGCTGCATGGCACGGCCGAATGGGACATTATTATAATCGGTGGCGGCGCAACAGGACTTGGCATTGCCGTAGACTCGGCAAGCCGCGGTTTTTCTACCTTGCTTTTAGAACAAGTTGATTTTGCTCACGGCACTTCTAGTAGAAGCACTAAACTGGTCCACGGGGGAGTGCGGTACCTGGCGCAAGGCAACATTCAACTTGTTTTCAGCGCCTTGCGTGAAAGAGGCCTTCTGTTACGAAATGCACCTCACCTTGTGAGAAAGCAATCTTTCCTGATCCCCTGTTACAGTTTATTCGAAAGGGTGAAGTACTACACAGGCTTAAAACTATATGACTGGCTTGCCGGAAACCTAAGTTTTGGCAGTTCCAAATACCTCACTGCTCAGAAATTGGCTCACCGCATTCCAAACATCAAAACCAAAGGTTTGCAAGGTGCTGTTGAATATTTTGATGGGCAGTTTGATGATGCACGGTTGGCTATAAATCTTGCACAAACAGCTGTTAACTACGGGGCTGTGGTCCTGAATTATTTCCAGGTAAACAACCTTATTAAAGACAACGAAAGAGTGAGTGGCGTAATGGCTCAAGACCTGGAAAACCATAATGAATACCGGTTGAAGGCTAAAGTAGTGGTAAACGCAACAGGTGTTTTTGTAGATGATATCATACAGATGGATGATGCAAAAGCAAAGCCTTTGATACGCACCAGCCAGGGAGCTCATATTGTTGTTTCAAATAAATTTTTAGGCAGTAGCAGTGCACTTATGGTTCCAAAAACCTCTGATGGCAGAGTTATGTTTGCTGTGCCCTGGCACGAACATATCATCATTGGAACAACAGACACTCCACTGCCTTCCGCCGTCAGAGAACCCATTCCTCTTGAGGAAGAAATCCGGTTTATCATCGACACGTTCAATCAATACAGCAACGAGGAGCTTAACAAGAAAAGTATACTATCTGCTTTTGCAGGTCTGAGACCACTAGCAACCGCACATTTAAATGCAAGGCAGACCAAAGAAATATCACGGGATCATAAAGTAGTTGTAAGTGCGTCTGGGCTTGTTACTGTTTCAGGCGGCAAGTGGACTACGTACCGGAAAATGGCGGAGGACGCCGTTAACGTTATCATCAGGAACAATGGCTTTCCAAAGAAACCCTGTTTAACAAAGACTATCAGGATTCAAGGTTATACACTTAACGCATCGCAGGATCATTATTCTGTGTATGGTTGTGACGCAACGGAAATACAAAAGCTAATTCAAGAAGACGATGACCAGAAAGGCAGATTGGTGCCGCACCTCCCGTATACGAATGCAGAAGTAGTATGGGCGATAAGAAAAGAAATGGCCCGAACTATTGAAGATGTGCTGGCAAGAAGACTTCGGATATTGTTCTTAGATGCAAAAGCTGCTGTCGATGCAGCTGGTGTTGTTGCGGATATTTTACAGCGGGAATTGAGACAGACAGATGAGTGGAAACAACAACAATTAACGGTTTTTCTTAAGTTAGCAAATCAATACCTGCCGCAGGCTGGAAATACAATTAGCGATTAATGAAACAATACATTCTCTCCCTGGATCAGGGTACTACAAGCTCACGGGCAATTCTGTTTGACAAAGGAGGGAATATTGTTTCATTAGCACAGAAGGAATTTGCACAAATTTATCCGCAGCCAGGTTGGGTAGAGCACGACCCTAATGAGATCTGGTCAACGCAAGCGGGCGTAGCAGCCGAAGTTTTGGTAAGGGCTGGCATTTCACCAGCGGATATCGCAGCAATTGGTATCACAAATCAAAGGGAAACCACAGTAGTTTGGGACCGGCAAACCGGCAAAGCCATATACAATGCTATTGTGTGGCAGGATAGGAGAACCGCCGCTTATTGTGACCACCTGAAGGCACAAGGTCACCAAACCGCAATACAGGAAAAAACAGGCTTGGTGATCGATGCTTACTTTTCCGCTACCAAAGTGCGGTGGATATTAGATAATGTTGAAGGAGCACAAGAAAAAGCTGACAACGGCAACCTTGCCTTTGGAACCATTGACAGCTGGCTGCTCTGGAACCTCACTGCAGGTGCGGTACATGCAACGGATGTAACGAATGCATCCAGGAGTATGCTATTTAACATCAATACATTGTCGTGGGACGAAGAATTGCTGTCGCTCTTTTCCATACCGGCAGCAATGCTACCGGAAGTAAAAAGCTCAAGTGAGATCTTCGGCGAAACGGCAGGCAACCTACTGTCATCAAAAATTCCAATTGGAGGGGTGGCTGGCGATCAGCATGCTGCTTTGTTTGGGCAGATGTGTACCGCGCCGGGAATGGTGAAAAACACATACGGCACCGGCTGCTTTATGTTGATGAACATTGGCAGCAAGCCAATTCTTTCTAAGAATAACCTCGTTACCACGATAGCATGGAAAATTGGTGACGATGTGCAATACGCATTAGAAGGCAGCATCTTTATCGGTGGAGCGGTGGTGCAGTGGCTTCGTGATGGACTGAAGATTATCCATTCGTCTTCCGAAGTAGAGTTGCTGGCTGCCGAAGTAAAGGACACCGGCGGCGTATACCTGGTGCCGGCTTTTGCGGGACTGGGAGCGCCACACTGGAACCAACATGCAAGGGGCATGATAGTGGGTGTAACGCGGGGCACTACAGATGCGCATCTTGCACTTGCTGCACTCGAGAGCATAGCCTTTCAAACAATGGAAGTGTTGGATGCAATGCAGCAAGATGCCGGGATCTCCATTCAGGAGTTAAGGGTAGATGGCGGTGCAGCCGCTGACGATCTTTTAATGCAAATTCAAGCAGATATCATTAAACGAAAAGTAGTACGGCCGCAGGTTACTGAAACTACTGCTCTGGGAGCCGCATATCTTGCAGGGTTAGCTGTAGGCTATTGGGGAAATATAGAGGAGATCAAAAAACAGTGGAAGGCAGATAGAAGTTTTCTGCCGGAAAAAGAAGATACCAAAACAATGATCGAAGGCTGGCATAGAGCTGTTAGGGCGGCAAAAGCCTGGGCTGAATAAACATGATTGCTTATGACCAAATTTACTGCTGAATTAATCGGCACTATGTTCTTGATTCTACTTGGCAACGGCGTTGTTGCTAATGTAGTACTAAAAGGAACCAAGGGGTATAATGCAGGCTGGATGGTGATTACCACAGGATGGGCTTTGTCTGTATATGTAGGCGTGGTGATTGCAACGCCCTACAGTGGCGCTCATTTAAATCCGGCTGTGACACTTGGGCTTGCTATCGCCGGCAAGTTTGCATGGGCCAGTGTTCCCACATATGTATTAGCACAGGTGCTTGGTTCTGTTATCGGCGCAGTTCTGGTATGGATTGTTTATAGAGATCACTTTAACGCTACTGCTGATCCCGATGCACAGTTGGCCGTGTTCTGTACAGGCCCTGCTATCAGCAATTCGCTCTATAATTTGCTTAGCGAAATTGTGGGCACATTTGTTCTGGTATTTGTGATCTTTTATTTCACCAATGCTGAAATCTCCGATGCGAAAACTCCGGTCGGTTTGGGTTCGCTTGGAGCTATCCCGGTTGCCTTCCTTGTATGGGCGATAGGACTTGGCCTCGGCGGCACCACGGGTTATGCAATCAATCCCGCACGCGATTTTGGACCCCGTATAGCGCATGCTCTTTTACCACTGAAAGAAAAAGGTAGCAGCAGATGGAAGTACGCCTGGATACCTATTATAGGGCCCTTTATTGGAGCTGCGTTGGCAGCTGCTATCTATCTGCTCTTGCAAGGAAACAGTGTGGATTAAACAAGGCTGGATAAAGCCTTGAGAACTTTATTCAAGTCAATACCTGTATCCAGGACACCTGTGAATAGATCTCCTTCGCTCCTTACCCGTTCATGCATATTTTTTATAGTGAAGTTGCCCATCTTCAGACCAGGTTTTACTTCGCTCCAGTGCAGAGGCGCTGATACTGTTGCGCCTTCTTTTGGCCGCACTGAGTACGGAGCACAGATGGTTTGGATGGCTCTATTCTGAAGAAAATCTACATAGATCTTGTCTTTGCGAAGTTCTGGTTTTCGAATAAGGCTTGTGATGGTCGGCAGCTCTTCGTGCACGAGGTGTGCAATCAATTCTGCAAACTGCTTCGATTGTTCGTAGTTGTATTTGGCACCTAATGGAATATAAATATGAATTCCGGTAGAGCCGGAGGTCTTTGGAAAAGAAGGCACCTGCAAGGTGTCAAGTACCTTCTTAGTAACCATGGCAGTTTCTATTACTTTTTCGAATGAGATGTTTCCCGGATCCAGATCAATTACACTCCAATCCGGCGAGAGAGGCGTTTGAACTCTCGAGTGCCAGGGATTTAATTCGATGCAGCCGAGGTTCACCATATAGATAAGTGACGCTTCATCGCTACAGATCATAAAATCTTTGTCTTCATTGGAAGACTCGCTAACACGCCTGAATGTGTTTACCCAGTTTTCAACTTTGCCCGCCATATTCTTCTGGTAAAAACTGTGTCCATGGGTACCATTTGGAAATCTGTTCAACGACTGCGGCCGATCCTTCATGTAGGGCATAATGTAATCAGCCACACGGTGATAGTAGTTCAGTAAATCTCCTTTATTGATTTCTTCCTTGATCCAGAACACCTTCTTCAGGTGACTTAGCTTTAGCTCGTGATTGTTTAAGGTTACGATAGCCTGCTCTTTTGTGCTGTCTACAAGATCGTTTTGAACCAGGGGTGCTGCCTTTTTTCTCTTGTTCCTTCTGGCAGGGTGTGCGAGTTCTTTCCTATGTACCTTTTCATTATTCAGATCAAGGATGGTCTTATCCTCGCGCAAACCCTGGAATGATGGATGACGCATAACACCTTCAGGCGTGAGCTCGGTATACTTGACTTCGCAAATCAGTGAGGGGCGGATCCATGTGGTTGGTGCTGTGGTAGCCGGAATTGGGGCAAAGGGACAGGTTTGTGTTACCAATGGCTGCATCTTTTTCATCAGCTCTACCTGGAACTGTTGGGTGAAGCCCGTACCTACCTGTCCAATAAACTTCAGGTGATCGTTTTCCATTACTCCAAGTACCAAAGAACTAAAGATTCGATCGGTGTCTCTGTTTCTTGTGAATCCGCAGATGACTGCTTCATGCCTGTTTTCAACTTTTATCTTGACCCAGGATTTCGTCCGGGTGGCGGGTTGATAAATAGCATCCTTTTGCTTTGCTATAATCCCTTCCAATCCATTTTCCTTAGCGATCTTGTAAAAGTCAACGCCATATTCATCAATGCTTTCGCTAAAGCGGATTGTGCCACTTTCCGGTACAAGCTTCTTCAATATTTCCTGGCGTTCTACCAGGGGCAGGTTGAATAGGCTGATGCCGTCCAGCCACAGCAGGTCAAAAACGTAATAGGCTAGCTCACCATTTTGTATATGCTGCCAATCCTGAAGGGCTTTGAAATCTGCCTTGCCTTGCGCATTCAAGACTACAATTTCACCATCAATAACTGCATTCACCGGCCACTTACTCAATGCCTCACATACCTGCGGATACTTTAGGTTGAAAGAAATGTTGTTTCTTGACTTTAGCTTCACGTCGCCATTCTCTAAAAACGCCAGGGCCCTATACCCGTCCCACTTTATCTCGAACTGCCATTCGGGGTTACTAAAGGGTTTATCCGCAATGGATGCAAGCATTGGCTTGAGGTTGTGTGGAATAGGACACTTCGGCTCCTCTGTCAACTTTCGCTTGATCAACTCTATTATACTCTCGTATTGCTCTCTTGCGCGAACATCGATTTTTATAGCTTCCGAAGCTTTATTCAAAGGCTCAGACTTTTTAGAAGGAACACGCTTGAGTCCTTTAACTGTTTTGGAAGCCAGGGGAGGTTTTATTTTTTTGTGGTGGCGCATCATACATTATTTCAAAAAATAAATGCCACACTTAATAATTCTTCATTTTAAGCTACCGAGAGTATTGAGAATCAGGTAATTAACAAATTATACAGCCAAAGTCACATGAGAACTAGCTTTCTGTGAATAGCTCCGTTAAGTTGTTGATTATCAGCCGGCTTCTAAATACCCGCTGTGCAAAATTTGCAACATAAAATGTTGATAACTAAGCTCCCTTCACGAAAGATGTCTCACAACAGTGCTTTTAGATTCGCTTTGTAGCATAACTAAATTACTGCCGTTAGTGGAATTCAGCGAACGTTTGTAATGCGTAGGCGTGATCCCTTTGATGCGGAGAAACTGTCTATTAAAATTTGCTACTGAATTGAAACCGCTATCAAAACAAACATCCACCATGCGGTGATCACCGGACTGCAACAGTTTGCAGGCATTACCCACGCGAACCTCGTTGAGAAAGTTTACGTAGTTTTTCTTCGTGCGCTTTTTGAAATAAGTACAGAAAGCCGGCACGCTTAATTTAGCTATACGTGCCACCTCTGACAGTTCTATCTGCTCTCTAAAATGATCCATTGTGTATTGGAAAACTTTGTCGATTCGCGCCTGGTCGCGGCTGTTGTTTGGGATTACGTCTTGAGTAGAAAGAAGTGCATAGTCATTATGTTCCGAAACAATTTTAAGACACTCAAGCAGGTTCAGCAATCGCTGCATTCCTTTTTGGCGCTCAATGTTTTGTAATAGGGGAGAAAGCAACTCACGGCAATTCCCATAAATCTGTAATCCCTGGGTGGCTACTGTCAGCAGTTTTTTAATGCTGGTCGCTTCTGGCAAATTTAGAAACTCATTTCCCCAGAAATCTTCTTTGAAATGAACCACCACAGCGCTTGTAATCAGCTCTTCGTGAGATTTCTGGAAAGTGTGCGGCAGGTTAGAGCCAAGGAAAAAAATGTCACCAGGTTGAAATTCACCAATATAATTGCCTACAAAGCTGAGCCCCGCACCTTCCACAAACAAGATCAGCTCGTGCTCAACGTGCTGATGCCATGGCACTTCAAACTGGGGTGTGCGGTGTGTTCTGGCTACAAAGGAGGCATCTTCTGCCAAGGGTAGTTTTTCAACAAGAGGTTTCATCTATTTATCTAAACTAAATCGTTTTTAATAAAGAATGCACATGCCCCGCTTCCCGTGCTATGGTTTTGTACTGCTGTGCTGGCCGGAATTTTGCAGTTGATTAGGCCAATAATTAAAAAACCTACGACGTTAGTAATCCGGTCCCTTAATGAAGCATTATGAATGAACAGCAGTTTTATGAGGTGGTCAGCCAAAAGGCCAGGGATATTCAGATCAACCCCTTGTTATTACTCTCCGGCATCGAAGGGTTGTACAGTTTCAAAGAAGTGCAACTGAATGCTATTAACTATAGTTTACTCGATCACCTGATACTCACGATTTTTGCCCTGCGTATAGGTGATCATTTTCGAACGCTGGCTGAGCAAAACCTGTCGAGCAACGACGTTCGTGTTAGAAATGCAGCTACCGAAGAACTCGGTGAACTGAGCCTCGAATACATCAACAGGTCCTCAAATAGTTTTCTACAATCATTTGCGCAGGTGGTGAACGGAAAGAGCACTATCAGAAAGTACCATGAAAAAGCGTTGGAAGTAGCGGCTCTTGAAATTAAAAATGCACAGGACCGTTTTCAGGACAACAACATTGGGGCTATTATCCTTGCCATTTGTAAAACTGATAAAGGCGGCCAATTCAATCTTTCAGGGCTGTTTGCGTAATCAAGCGGCTTTGTTGCATAAATCAAGCATCTCTTTTGCAATAGCTACAAGGCGGGAGAAGTCGTAGGGTTTTACCCGATATGCATGTGCACCTTTGTCCATCGCTTCTTTTACGTACTTAGTGTTGCCCGATGTGCTCAACACCACCTTTGGTATGGTGCGGAAACGCGGCTTGTCAAGAAGTTTTTGCAGCACCTGCCCTCCATTAAGTTCAGGCATATTATAATCGAGTATGATAAGGCAAGGTAGTTGGTCGTCAGGAGCATTGTTAAGGTAGTCTAAAACACTTTTTCCATTTTCAACTATATGCAGCGAACACGAGGGATCCACCTCTTCAAAGGCATCCTTGAGAAGTTCCTGGTCATCCCTGTCGTCTTCTGCCAAAAGAATGGTGTGGCGGAAATTTCTTGTTTTTCCTGTTAGGTAGCTGTTCATACTCGAAAACTGGTGGTGGTGGGATATAAAGGTATTTTTTAAAGATGAGATCCAGAAAAAATTATTTGGTTAGTTCGAGCTCACCTTTTTTCTAAATAGATGCTTTTTATTGATGGGCTTGATGGTATGTTGGTCATTTTATCCTAAATTGAACGTCTAACGCTTGCAGCCATACATGGCTGCTATTTTTTTGTCCATAGGCTAAAACCAAACGCTATGATGCAGGAGCAATTTGTTCACGAATATGCCTGTCCTCCGGGTATATGGGACGAGATGGGAAACGCTGGCTCCATCCGGGATCCTTATTTAAGAATGTTTGATGCACTGCAGCAACTTGATGCTACCGCCTTGCAGCAAAAAGAGCGACTTGCTGGTGAACTGTTTATGAACCAAGGCATTACGTTCACTGTTTACAGCAATAATGAAGGTATAGAACGCATTTTTCCGTTTGATATCATCCCGCGTATCATCACTGGTGATGAGTGGACCAGGATTGAAAAAGGTATAGAACAGCGTTTAAAAGCTTTAAATCTTTTCTTAAAGGATATTTACTCCGAGCAGCAAATCTTACGAGATCGGGTGATTCCTGCACCCTTAATTGCTTCTTGTCCGCATTATATGCGTGAGGTATACGGCATCCGCGTTCCCTACGATATTTACGTGCACATTTCAGGTATTGACTTGATCAGGGGTGCCGACGGGGAGTTTTACGTGCTGGAAGATAACTTGCGCACCCCCTCCGGAGTATCGTACATGCTTGAAAACAGGGAAGTGACGAAACGCATCTTCCCTGATCTCGTAGCCTTAAATCGAGTAAGGCGGGTAAATAATTATCCTTTGATGCTTCATCAAATTCTGCTTTCTCTTGCTCCCGGCGCTATTTCTAATCCTAATGTAGTATTACTCACACCGGGCATTTACAATTCGGCTTATTATGAGCATACCTTCCTTGCACGCCAAATGGGTATTGTGCTGGTAGAAGGCCGGGACCTTGTGGTGGATCATCACAAAGTCTATATGAAAACAACTAATGGACTGGAACAGGTTCATGTGATCTATCGCCGTTTGGACGATGAGTACCTCGACCCACTGATATTCAGACCCGATAGCGTGTTAGGAGTTCCGGGCTTGCTAAGTGCCTACCGAAAAGGGAATGTTACCATTGTTAATGCTGTGGGTAATGGCGTGGCTGACGATAAGGCCATTTACGCCTATGTGCCCGCGATGATCAGGTATTACCTGAACGAAGAGGCAATACTCCCGAACGTTCCTACCTACCAGATGAATGACAGGGAAGAAAGGGAGCATGTGTTTAGTAACTGGCAACAGATGGTTTTCAAGCGCACAAATGAATCCGGAGGATATGGAATGATCATGGGCAACAAGATTACTGATTCGCAGTGGAACGAAGCAAAGGCAACGATCGAAAAAGATAGCAGGAATTTCATCGCGCAGCCAATTATCCATCTTTCTACAGTGCCTTGTTTTATTGATGGGAAATTTCAACCGAGGCATGTAGATCTTCGACCTTATGCCTTGTTTGGTCCGGATGGCATTCAGATAGTGCCCGGTGGCCTTACAAGAGTAGCGCTGCGGGAGGGATCGCTTGTTGTTAACTCATCGCAGGGCGGTGGCAGTAAGGACACCTGGATTATCGATTAACATAATTACTCAACGACAACAATCTACAATGCTGAGCCGGATTGCAGACTCATTATATTGGCTAAACAGGTATATGGAACGGGCAGACGGCATGGTCCGCCTCGTGGCTATCCATTACAGCTTATCGCTTGATAAGGATATAAACAAAAACATCACGTGGAAACCTGTCCTTGAAACCTTTACTTTATTGAGCCATGATCAGATCCAAACTCAGGAAAACGACACGGGGAAAGTGCTGAATAAAATGCTCGTGGACACTACAAATAGCAACTCGCTGAAAGTACTGGTGAATAAGGCTCGCGAAAATGCAAGAGGAGTTCAGGATCATATCACCAAAGAAGTGTGGGAGCAGGTAAATCACATGTACCACCTGGTAAACAACCCCTCGCTGATAGCCAAGTTAAATTCTTACCAGGGTCTTGAAGTGCTAGAGCTTTTTATGAAGCAAAGCCTGATGTATGCCGGCGTGATTGACGTTACCATGTCCAGAGGGCTCGGATGGCAGTTTATGAACCTGGGTAAATACGTGGAGCGATGTTTGCAAACCATTGTGCTCACGGAAAAACAGATTCAGGTGTTGTACCAAGGCCAGGAGCCCGTAAATGACATTTTTCAGTGGCGTTCACTTTTGTTGTCACTTTCTGGGTACGAGCTTCACTTGAAAACTTACCGCAGTACAGATCATAGTTATAATGTACTACACCAGGTTATTCTCAATGACAACTTCACGAGGTCTTTACATTATTCCCTCCGGCATATAGAGTACTGCCTCAATTATATAACCGCAACGAGTACTGACGATCAAACCATGGACTTGATGCGATGTTTCGGAAGGTTGTACAGCAAGATCAAATACATGGATCTGAATCATCTCGAAGGAGAAGTATTGAGCCCTTTCTTAGAAGAAACAAAATTTGATTTACTAGAGTTCAGCAGAAGACTTGGTCAGCATTTCTTTTCTTATTCATAAAAAACCAGGATGCCGATTTTTAAAATATATCACCGCACCACTTACGAGTATGATAGGTTAGTGAAGGAAAGTGTAAACGAAATAAAAATATTTCCCTTCCAGTATGATGACCAGGAAGTACTACAACACGAATTAAACATCACTAGCAGTCCCGAGGTGCAGGTATTTAAAGATTATTGGGGAAATCGCACGGGAATTTTTAATCTAAGTCCCCCACACAAGGAGTTGAATATTGAAAGCCGGCTGGTGGTTAGGACCCTACCATCTTCACAACTGAAAATCAACTTCCACTCAGGCTTCCACGAACTGGCCAATGATGTAGAAAACCAGTTGCACATGATCGAACTTACGACTCCCGAGCAGATCAAAAATCAGCCAGAGATAGAAAAGATCTTCACCACTTTTTACATGCCTGAGAAATCTGTTGCTGCGGTGGTTGAAAACTGCTGCGAGTATATCTACAAATACTTTAAATACATCAAAGGAATCACCAACGTAGAAACCACTGTCGATGAAATCCTTGACCACCGCTCTGGTGTTTGCCAGGACTTCGTGCACCTGATGCTGCAGATACTTCGAAGCATCAGCATTCCGTGTAAGTACGTGAGCGGATATATCTGCCCGAACAAAAATGGCATGAGAGGAGAGGGAGCGACCCACGCCTGGGTAGAAGTGTGGATACCTGGCTATGGTTGGGCCGGAATAGATCCAACCAACAATGTGTGGGTGACAAACAATCACGTAAAGCTTGCCGTAGGCAGGCACTTCAAAGATTGCAGCCCCGTAAAAGGCACTTTCAAAGGACCTGCGGTGCAAAAATTATCAGTATATGTTTCGGTGGGTTATGAGGATGGCCACACATTCGAGGACAACAATAATGTTCAAATGCATTCGCAGGAAAACGTGCCCGAGGTTTCCTTGCCAAACCAGTTTGTAGCACAGCAACAATAGCTATACATGCAAGAGATGCACTCAATAGCATCAAATATTTTTTTTCTGAACGAGCTTTCTGACGAAGTTCCCGAAAACGGCTATGTAAGCCGGAGCACGGCTGAAACGGTTTTAACATACTTCGC
>DASQNW010000096.1:0-12204 GCA_035644775.1 Chitinophagaceae bacterium
AGTTTTGCAACTTACTGCTTTTTACAAGAGTGCTCTTGGCAAAAAGGTAGTAGAGAAGACACCTTTGATCACGCAGGAGTCGTATAACCTGGGAGCGGAATGGGGAAGAAAGCTGGGCGAGAAAGTGGCAGAAAAGCTAAAAGAGAAAGGCTATAGCGGAAGCAATTAAGCACACTGCTTGAACAACCAACGCATAAAAATGAACATTTACCAGCAGAGAATTTCGTTGCCTGAAAAAAGAAGAGGCTTTCATTTGATAACAGACGATGTAGTGAGTGCCGTGCCACAATTAAGAACTATCCAGGCAGGTTTATGCCAGGTCTTTATTCAGCACACTTCCGCCTCTTTGACTGTGAACGAGAATGCGGACCCAACAGTGCGAAAAGACTTTGAAACTTACTTCAACAAAACTGTCCGGGAAAATGATCCTGATTACACACACGACTATGAAGGTGCAGACGATATGCCGGCACACCTGAAAGCATCTTTACTTGGGTGCTCGGTGCTGGTACCAGTACAAAAAGGGCAGCTGGCCTTTGGTACCTGGCAAGGCATTTACTTGTGCGAACACCGGGATCGAGGCGGGTCAAGGACGCTGTTAATCACCGTCTGGGGAATCTGAGCATTTATTTAACGATAACTCCTTTGTGAAATTCAGGAGTTGTCCCGAGTTGTACAATATTGCTTTTTAGTAAATGTTGATTGTAAAAATTCAGGTACCATAAAGCTGTAGCTGGCCGCGACTTACCGAGCCAGAGTTAGGCGGTTCAATTGCTCTTGCTTAATTCTTCAGAATTTTAAATTCTACTCTCCGGTTCAACTGCCTGCCGTCATCGGTGTCATTAGTAGCAACAGGCATGGCTTCACCATAACCTTGAGACGTGATGCGGGAAGGATCAATGCCTTTTGAGAGGATGTAATCCATTACAGAGCGAGCCCTGTTGTCACTGAGGCGGAAGTTGTAGTCATCAGAGCCACGGCTATCCGTGTGTGCACTCATTTCGATAACTATTGCAGGATTTTCTTTCAGGAGTTTAACTACGCGGTTTAATTCCAAAAAAGATTCACCACGAAGGTCCCATTTATCAAAATCAAAGAACACATTGTTAAGGCGCACCACCTGGCCAATCTCAATCGGCACGAGGTAAAGATCTTTATGCACTTCCACATATCCTTCTTGTATGAGGCTATCCAGGTTTAAGTTTTCAGACTGGGCAAAGAACTTATCTGCAGTGGCTCGAATGCTGTAATTATTGTTGTAAGGCAGCACCATCTTAAACGAACCATCATCCGGATTAGAAACTCCGTTACCTGCTATAGTGCCCTCGGGCAGAATCTCGTACACCAATGATGCCATCAGCGGCTTGCCAGTTTTTTGATTATACACATTGCCGCTAAGCAGCACCACTGGTGCAGGTTTTTCTTTCTCCAATAATTTTACGCGAACAATGTCGCTTTCGCCGTAGCCGTTAAGACCGCTGCTCATGTAAGCATATTCGCCGCCCGCATCCATGGTAAAAAATGCATCCCAATCTTCTGTGTTAATCGGTGCACCAAGATTTACCGGATCACTCCATTTTTGCCATGTCTTGTCAAGCCGTTTACTCATCCAAATGTCATTGTCGCCGAGCCCACCCGGACGGTTGGAACTAAAATATAGCGTCTCGCCGTCGGCAGCGAGATAAGGCGTCATCTCGTTATACTTAGCTAGATTGATTTTTTTGCCAAGGCTCTTCGGCTCAGTCCAGGTGCCATCTTCCTGCAGGAACGACACGAAAAGGTCATTGTCGTAACTGCCAGCAACCGGAGACATGTAGAGTAAAAGCGTTTGACCGTCCTGTGCCATCGTGGCACCATTCTGACGCCCGCGGTCATACTTCTGGTAGTTTTTTATGGGCAGTGCTTGCGGTTTGCTCCAACTGCCATTCTTCTTCCGTGTACTCATACTCACGCCATTGCCGGCATAATCGCCATCTACAAAAGCATTGCGAATGAGTATGCGATTGTTATCTGGCGATATCCAAAAAACCGCATTAAAAAAATACGTGTTCAGAGGGTAATTCATGTGGATGGCTTCGCTCCATTTACCATTGCTGTCGCGTTCGGAATACCAGATGTCTTGCGAGTTGCGGATGGAATTGTATTTAGTGTTGTATGGATGATTTTCGCAGATAAAGAACAATAGATTGCCGTCTGCAGAAATAGTAGGTCTCAATTCAGGCAGGGTTGAATTGATGTTGGAGCCGAGATTTTCAATCTTAATTATGGTGCTTTCTTTGATCACGTTTTCTTTCTGCACAACAAGCTTTATGGAGGTGTCGACGCTGTTCTGTGCATGTACCATAGAGAGGAACAGAACAAATAGGAGAGTAGTCAAGCTCGTTTTCATAAGGATAGTGGTGGACTGTGAAATTAGCTTGTAACGACCTGTTGCGCAATAGTAGAATTACATACGTTCTTTTCGCAAAAGCGATCATGCATGTTGCACAAATTGGGCAGTTATAAGCAAGGGTTGAGCGCAGCAATGAGAGGACAACCCGTGTAAGGGATTTTCATGATTCTGGTCAGGTGATTTGTTCTTGTTCTGCCATTACTTTGCGCAACTTTTTTTTATGAAGCGTGAAGAATACATATCTGCGGAGCAGGCAGTACAACTGGTAAAGAGCGGCAACAGAGTTTTTATTCATGGCAGCGCTGCTACGCCCATTCACCTGGTTAAGGCATTGCAGGCCCGGCATGATGAACTGGCAGACGTTGAACTGGTGAGCATCACCACTCTTGGCGACGTAGACTTCAATCACCCGCAGTACCGTAAATCTTTTTTTATCAATTCCTTGTTTGTTTCCGCAAATACAAGGATGGTTGCCAACAGCAATGAAGGCGATTACACGCCTATTTTCCTGAGCCAGATTCCACAATTATTTCGAAAAAACATATTGCCACTTGATGTGGCCATGGTGCAGGTGTCTCCACCCGATGCACATGGCTATTGTTCTTTAGGAACATCAGTAGACATCGCAAGGGCGGCTGTAGATACGGCAAAGTTGGTGATAGCACAGGTAAATCCAAGAATGCCACGAACACATGGCGACGGCTTTCTTCACATAAAAAAAATAGATGCGCTGGTGCTGCATGAAGCCGAATTACCGGTAGTAGATTATTCTGCAAAGACTTCGGAAGCCATTGTGCAGATTGGCCGGCACGTAGCCTCACTTGTTGAAGACGGAGCGACTCTTCAAATGGGTATTGGCAGCATTCCAGACCAGGTGTTGCAAAACCTCATGCACCACAAAGACCTTGGTGTGCATACAGAGATGCTGTCAGACGGGATTATTCCCCTGATAGAGAATGGTGTTATCAACAATAACAGAAAAAAATTGAATGTCGGCCGCTCTGTCACCAGCTTCATGGCAGGTACGCGAAAGCTATATGATTTTGTACACGACAATCCAGGTATAAGAGTTCGAGACATTGCAATTGTTAATGATACGAGTGTGATACGGCAGAACCCAAAAGTGACCGCCATCAACAGTGCCATAGAAATAGATCTCACAGGACAGGTGTGTGCGGATTCTATTGGCACCTACCAGTTTTCAGGCATTGGGGGGCAGATGGACTTTATACGTGGTGCCTCGCTATCAGAAGGGGGAAAGCCGATCATTGCGCTTCCTTCAGTAACATCAAAAGGTTTGTCGCGAATTGTTCCTTTCCTTAAAGAGGGAGCAGGTGTGGTTACTACCCGCGGCCATGTGCATTGGGTGGTGACAGAATACGGAATAGTGAACCTGTTTGGTAAAAGTTTGAAGCAAAGAGCAAAGGCATTAATTGAGATCGCACATCCAGACCACAGGGAGGTCCTGGACAAAGCTTACTTCGAGCGCTTTTGCAAATAGGGTGCGAAATGCAGAATGCGTGTTACGTTGTAGGTTGTAAGTTGCAAGTGGTAAGTTATAAGTGGTAAATGCAACTTTTCCTTTGTGTCTCGTGGTTTTTAGTTTGGCCTCACTTAATCCTCAATACTCACGGAACGTCTCTGTGCAGCCGTTTTCTGTGGAGCGAAATGCTGAACGCAGTACGCAGAATGCCAAATGCAGAATGCGTAATGCGTAGTGCGGAAGCAACTAAGCCATCAGCCTGTAGCCTTCAGCTCTTTGCATCATACCTCATACCTCGGACTTCCTCCCTCAACCCTGCTCCATTACTTCATTCACACATGCAACAGCTTTCTCGAAACAGTCCAAATTCTCCGCAGTGGTCTGTGCTATATTCATCAGTGCCGTATCAGTCAGAAAAGCCTGGTGGCTGGTAATCAGCACGTTTTGAAATGTAAGCAGTCTTGCAATAGTGTCGTCCATCAATATTTCCTCCGAATGGTCATGAAAAAACAAACCTTTTTCCTCCTCATACACATCTAAACCAAGGTAGCCGATATGCCCTGTTTTCAATGCCTTGATCACGTCCTTCGTATTTACAAGTCCGCCTCTGCTCGTATTAATGAGCATGACTCCTCTCTTCATTTTCGCGATCCGTGCGGCGTTGATGATGTACTGTGTCTCCGGCATTAAAGGCGAGTGCAAGGTTACGATGTCCGATTCAGCACATAGTGTATCTACATCGGTATACCTGAAGTTGTTTTTTGCAGCCCATTCGGCATCCTCGTAAGGGTCTGCCAGGATAACGTGACAGCCAAAGCCCGCTAGAATATTTGCTACCACTCTGCCGATTTTTCCCGCACCGATTATACCAACAGTTTTCGTGTGCATGTCGAAACCGGTGAGTCCGTCTAAAGAAAAGTTGGCTTCCCTGATGCGGTTGTGTGCCTTTATCAATTTTCGGTTCAGCGCCAGCATCAACGCCACCGTGTGTTCGGCTACCGCATAGGGTGAATATTCCGGAACCCGTGCTAGTTTGATGCCCAGCTGTTTTGCCGCTTTTAGGTCCACATGGTTAAACCCCGCAGACCGAAGCACGAGGTATTGAACGCCCAGCGATTTTAGTTTTTTAAGCACCTCTTCTGACCCTTCGTCGTTCACGAAAATGGAAACAGCGTCACAACCCTCTGCAAGAGGGGTAGTAGCGGCGGTAAGCTGAGCTTCTATAAACACCAGCTCGTGCCGCTCACCTGCAGCATTCATCAGCGATTGCTTTTCAAACTTATGGGTACTGAATACGGCTACTTTCATAGTTGCAATTTTAGCAAACATAAAATTTGAATGATGAACAGGCGCTATGCATTCACCTGCCCTTTCGTGATAAGCATCATGTGGTCACCTGATCACCGTCATGTTCTTGCAGCTACTACTGCAAATAATTTTGAAGCAACTACACCCTTTACACAAGAAGTGAATCATGGTAACTGAAGTAAAGCAGCAAACAATATCTGACATAGTGCGCAACGACTACCGCACAGCAGATGTTTTTCGTAAATACGGAATCAATTACTGCTGCGGAGGCAATAGCACCCTGCACGAAGCCTGCACATTAAAAGATCTTAATCCGGAGGATATACAAGTTGAGTTAAGCAATGCCACCAAGAACATTGTCATTCCTGCATCACTAAACTTCGATAGATGGAATATTGATTTCCTGGTAGATTATATTTCCAACGTTCACCACGTTTACATAAAAGAGACCGTGCCTTCCGTGTCAGCGGCTCTGAATTCTTTTGTGAACAGCCACCGTAAAAAGCTTTCCTTTCTAGGGAATCTGCAGGAAGTTTTCACCGAGTTTAGTATGCTGATGTTGGAGCATACCAGGGAAGAAGACGAAAAGATATTTCCCTACATCAAACAAATATGCCATACTCATAAGAATAAGGAGATCTACGGCCGCCTGTTTGTGAAAACAATGAGCAAGCCGTTGCACCAGGTGGTGCAATCAGACCACAAGCATATAGCAGCTTTACTTGCTGAGCTGAGGAAAGTGGCCAACAACTACCACTACGATGATAAGGCTTGCACCACCCATGGCGTTGTATTTCAAAAGCTGAAGGAGCTGGATGCAGACACTATGCAGCACAAACACCTTGAAAACAATATCCTGTTTCCCAAAGCAATTCAGATGGAGCGGGAGTTGCTCCAACTCTAAGGCATCTGTCCTAAGTTTGCATGAAATCATACGCTATTGAATTTAACGAGAATGAGTAGCAGGGAGGCAAGTGTTTTTGCGTTGTTGGTGTTCTTGTTGACCATTGCAATCAGCTATTTTCTCGCTGGCTTTAATATCACCTTGAGCGGTTTGCTTGTAGTGATCTTTCTTTCTGTTTTCGTGACAGACCGCCGATCCACGATCATAGCGGGTGTAGGGTGTGGCGCTGTTGTCATTGCTTTCATGATCTGGCAAAATGTTGCCGCTCAGTCGGTGCAGGTGTGGGCCGAATTCATCTTTATTCTTTTACTCATTTTCTTCAGTACTCTAATTGTACTTTACATCAAGCACCTGATGAGGAATATGGAGCTTGACAAGTCGCACATGACTTCTTTGTTTGAAAATGCAACAGAAGGAATTTTGGTCACCAATAACAAAGGCGAGATAGTTCTGATAAATCCGGCTGCTCTAAGAATGTTTGATTATGAAGAGGTGGAGATAGTCGGTCAGCTCGTGGAGGTGCTGATTCCGAAACGCTATCGTGCAGGGCATGTGCAATTGAGAGATGGTTTTTATCACGATCCACAAAATCGAGAGATGGGTTCCGGCAGGGATCTTTTTGGTCAAAGAAAAGACGGACATAATTTTCCTGTTGAAGTAAGTTTAAGCTCCTATAAGCAGCAAAACCAATCGTTCGTTATTGCGTTCATTGTTGACATTACACACAGGAAAGAAATTGAACAAAGCATACTGCAACAGCGTGAGCAGTTGGAGAAAGTATCCGACGATATCAGAAAGCTGAATGCAGAACTCGAGGCTAAAGTGGAAGAACGTACTATGATACTGAAAGAAGCATTGCAACGACTGGAAGAGTCACAGGCGGAGTTGAGCGAAGCCCTTGATAAAGAGCGCCAGCTAAATGAGATCAAAAGCAGGTTTGTGTCAATGGCTTCACATGAGTTCAGAACTCCCTTGAGTGCTGTGTTGTCTTCGGCTTCTTTGATTGCAAAATACACCACCACGGAAGACCAGGACAAGCGCAGCCGGCACATACACCGCATTAAAGAATCTGTAAAGCACCTGAACGATTTGTTGGAAGACTTTCTATCTCTCGGCAAGCTGGATGAGGGCAAGATTGGTGCTTCGGCTGCAATCTTCAATCTGCCGGAAACCATTAGTGAAACTGCAGATGATATGAGAGGAATTTTGAAAAAGGAACAGCAGATTCAATGCAAACACGAAGGAGAACATATGATTTGCAGCGACAGGAAATTGATTAAAAATATATTGATAAATCTCATAAGCAATGCAGTAAAGTTTTCAGAAGAAGGTGCATGCATTGAAATCAGGAGCAAAGTAGAAAATATGATCGCCTCCGTCTCTGTTAAAGACCAGGGCATTGGTATTTCTCAAGAAGATCAGCAGCACCTGTTCTCGAGCTTTTTTCGTGGAAAGAATGCACAGAACATACAAGGTACGGGGCTTGGCCTTCATATAGTAAAGCGTTACTTAGATCTGATAGGAGGCGATATTCAACTAAACAGTAATTTAGGCGAAGGCACTACGATCACTTTCTTTATACCAGCAAATTTTGAACATCATGGACAGAACTATATTGGTAATTGATGATAATACAGACATCAGGGAAAACACTGCAGAAATTTTAGAGCTTGCAGGCTACAAAACTTTTACAGCAGAAAATGGCAAGAAAGGAGTAGAAACTGCTGTTAAAGAGAAGCCGGCGCTCATCATCTGCGATATCATGATGCCCGAGCTGGATGGCTATGGAGTACTTCACCTCTTGCGAAAAAACCAGGACACACAAAATATTCCCTTCATTTTTCTTACTGCGAAAACAGAACGCAGCGATTTTCGAAAAGGTATGGAAATGGGAGCGGACGACTACGTTACCAAACCGTTTGAAGACATTGAGCTGTTGAACGCAGTGGAGATTAGGTTGAAGAAGTTAGAGATCCTTGATCAGAAATATGCAGCCTCACCCCAGGGGTTGAACCAGTTTATTAAAGATGTAAAAAACACAGGGCTTATACAACATCTCTCAGATCAATACGAGGTAGAGCACTACAATAAAAAGCAGGTGCTTTACACAGAAGGTAAGCGTCCCCGCTTCCTGTTCTACCTTGTTCAAGGTAAAGTAAAAGCATTCAAAACCCATGAAGACGGTAAGGAGTACATAACGGATTTGTTTAGCGCAGGTGACTTCATTGGTTATACTGCCTTGATAGAGGATAAAAATTATGATGACAATGCATCTATCCTGGAGGATGCTGACATCATGCAAATTCCAAGGGAAGATTTCCTCAAGATGATCTATAGCGATATAAGCATTGCTCACAAATTCATTCATATCGTTACCCAAAACGTCAAAGAAAAAGAAGATCGGTTGCTTAACCTTGCTTATAGCTCCTTGCGTAAGCGTGTGGCAAGAGCACTTGTAGATATTAGTTCCAAGTTCAATGTTCAGAGCAATCCTATAGAAATTTCGAGAGATGATATTGCCCATTATGTCGGCACCGCAACAGAATCGCTCATCCGCACCCTGAGCGACTTCAAAGAAGAGAAGCTGATCGAGATCAAGAGCGGCAAGATCACCATTGCTAATCTGGATAAACTTAAAAACCTCCTTTATTAGCTCTTCAGGCCAATAACGTTAGCATCAACAACTTGAGCTTTGATGTTGACCGCTGCTAAACCTTGATCGGTGTAGTAAATGATGATTATCGGGAGTAAACATAATCAGCGTCATCTTCTCCATTCAGAGTCTGGGATAGTTTTGGTGTATGAATAGTGTAAGCATAAACCCGGTGTTGCTCAGAAAATACAACAAACCTGTTCCCCGCTACACCAGTTATCCTACAGTGCCTTTTTGGAACGGCAGTATGAACGCTGAATGTTGGCAAGGCGAATTTCAGCGGAGATTTCATGAACAGAATCATACAAACGGCATCAGTCTTTATATCCATTTACCATTTTGCGAATCGCTATGTACTTACTGCGGTTGTAACAAAAAGATCACTACCAACCACCAGGTGGAGCAGGAGTACATTCTGGCGCTGACCAAGGAATGGAAGCTCTATCGAAAGCTCATGAAGCAAACTCCCGTGATAAGAGAGGTACACCTGGGCGGCGGCACGCCTACTTTCTTTTCACCGAAAAATCTACAGCGTCTCTTGCAATCGTTATTAAAGGAAGGAATCGTGCACCCTCAGCACGAGTTCAGCATTGAAGGGCACCCGAACAACACTACCCCAGAACATCTAAAAGTTTTGTATTCGCTTGGTTTCAGAAGAATCAGCTATGGAGTGCAAGACACCGATGCCGAGGTGCAACGGGTGATCAATCGCATACAGCCGTTCGAAAACGTGAAGAGAGCTACTGATGCGGCGCGGGCGGCTGGCTTTACCTCTGTGAATTTTGACCTTATATATGGTTTGCCACTTCAAACGGAGGAGAGCATGGAAAAAACAATAGAAGAAGTGATTAGCCTCAGGCCTGATCGCATTGCTTTCTACAGCTATGCACATGTGCCATGGGTGAGCAGAGCGCAGCGACTTTTTGACGAGACCAGCTTGCCCGATGCTGACACAAAAATGCGGCTTTATCTTAAAGGGAAATCATTGCTGATGCAGAATGGATATGCTGACATTGGCATGGATCATTTTGCACTTCCACATGATGATTTGTATAATGCCCGTGTCACCGGAAAGCTCCATCGCAACTTTATGGGGTACACTACTCAAAACAGCGGACTCTTGTTAGGGCTTGGAGTTTCGAGTATCAGCGATGCTGGATATGCCTTTGCACAGAATCAAAAAGCATTGCATAATTATTATGAATGCATCAACAACAATGAGCTTTCCATCCAGAGGGGATATTTGCTAAACAAGGAAGATCAGAAATTCCGCAAATACATTCTCGATATCAGCTGTCGCTCCAAAACAATTTTTGATGCGGAAGACCTCCCCACGTTGAAGGAATACTGTTTTCCTGTGCTCGCCGCATTGGCAGATGATGGATTGGTTGAGTGGAACGAGCAAGCTCTTTCCGTGACACCCCTGGGCCATTATTTTCTTAGGAACATCTGTAGTGCTTTTGATTTGCACCTGTTGCGCATCGCTTCGTCAGGAGAGGTGAATGTTTTCAGCAAAGCTGTGTGATTACATATAAATTGTCTCCTCCCCGGAATACTTTACTTTCATGGTTAAGCAGAAGGTATTTCCGTTTATGACTGCGCCAAAGACAAAACATTTCTTTGCTGTTCTTCCCTCTCTTCTCAAATCTTCTTTTCAGGAGCTCATGAAGAACGATCCGTTGCGAATGGCTGGCGCCACTGCTTTCTTCACCACATTTGCGCTGCCGCCCATAATGGTGATTTTGATACAACTGTTTAAGCTGGTGCTGCACCCGGTGCTGATCAAAAATGAGCTTTTTGAGAGCCTTACTGAGATAGTTGGCCCTGAAGCGGTAGAGCAATTGGCGGAAGTGCTTGGTGCATTCAAAAGGTTAGCGCAAAACTGGTATGTGACGCTGGCGGGTTTTCTATTCCTGATATTTATAGCCACCACGCTTTTTAAAATTATTAAAGGTTCCATTAACCAGATCTGGAAAATAAAACCGCATCCTAAATCAATTGCAAAAAGGTTGCGTACTCGCATTCAGGCGGTGCTTGTTATCATGATTGCCGGGCTGCTTTTTATGTTTGGCATTGTGGCTGAAGCTGCCCAAACTTTTATAGGGCGTTATATTTTTGAAATATCGCCGTTGCTGTCGTTCTACTTCAACAGCATTCTAAACCACGTGTTTTCCATCATTATTGTAACGCTCTGGTTTACCATGGTGTTCCGGTATTTGCCCGATGGGCGACCGAGATGGCAGGTAGCTTTTGCAGGCGCTTTTCTCACTGCCTTGTTGTTCAGCATAGGAAAGCTATTGCTGCACTGGCTCCTTTCATATAGCAACATCAATACACTTTACGGCACCTCGGCTTCCGTAGTGTTACTTCTTCTGTTTGTTTTTTATTCTTCGCTGATACTTTACTTCGGAGCCGCATTTACCAAGATTTGGGGAATACATACAGAGCGGGCAATTGCACCACTCCCTCACGCCATACATTATAAGCTGGTGGAATCTGAAATTGAGGGAAAACACCATGCCGCCGGTCACAGCCGTTCATAACGTGCTCTGATGAAATTGAACACGCCGTATCCGAATAGCCCCACACTTGTGGCACCTAACAACCACTTGCCATAGGCAGCATTTTTTAGAAATGCAAATGCTTCAGATGTATTTCCCGCTGCTGCAGCATCGGACTGCATGGCAGCTCTGAAAATCAGGTAGGAAATGACTATCCACACAAGACCGCGGGCCAGGTAACCAGCTTTGCCTGAAATCAACAACAAACGATTTGCTTGTGAATGCAGGTTTAGAGAGCTAACGTGTTTTTGGTATTTTTCTGATAGGCCATACCAAATCTGGTATATGCCTGTTCCCAGAATAATCAGCGCTACTATGACAACAAGAGCCTGTCCAGCTGGTTTAGACAGCAGCGATTCAACAAGAGTTTCAGTAGAACCTCTTCCTCCGCCGCCGTCTGATTGATTCAGGGCAATTTTCGCAGCAAGAAAAGCAAGCGACAGATATATAAAGGCACTAAATAAATACCGGAGCGTCTTCAACCATTGTTTTTTGCTGTCGCTTTTTCCGTCTCTGTTGAATGCTTCTATCATCCGCCAAATGGAGTAACATACCAATCCCAGGGAAATAACCAGCAAAAGCACCTGGCCGCCAGTTTGTTCTTCCACCAGCTTCAATGCCCCTTCTTTATCTGCGCCGGATGCCCGCCTTCCCATTACCTGGAATGCTGACATGAAGGCAAGAACAGCAACAAGGCAGTAAACAATACCTTTTGCTATCAGCCCTGCCTGTGCTAATTTTCTCTTTCCTGAATTATTGCTATTGTCCATAGTTGCTGCTGATTTAGCTTAAAGGATAAAATGTTGTGCCACCGCCGCTGCTCTGCAACTTAGATCATGTTGGCATCTTTTTTTCTGGACTTTGAGCTAAATGTTTGTGGTGATGAAAGAGAAAACAACAAAG
>DASQNW010000097.1:0-10717 GCA_035644775.1 Chitinophagaceae bacterium
CAGGAATGGAACGGCCCCATTTTCGAATGGCTTGGCCTGCAAGTAGATTGTATTGATAAACATCAGCCGAACACCGAAGAACGCAGAAGAGCATATCTGTCGGACATTACTTACGGCACCAACAACGAGTTTGGCTTTGACTACCTCCGAGATAACATGGTGCACTCACCGGAAGAAATGGTGCAACGTAAGCACCACTACGCAATGGTAGACGAAGTTGATAGTGTATTGATCGACGATGCCCGGACTCCGTTAATTATTTCCGGCCCTGTTCCAAAGGGCGACGATCAGGAATTTCATGTGCTAAAACCTCGTATTCAACAGCTAGTAGAAGCGCAGGAACGGATGGTAAGAAGCTATTTAAACGAGGCTAAAAGAAAAATTTCTGAAGGCGACGAGGATCCTAAGAGTGGTGGACTGCAGTTGTTCAGAGCCTACCGTGGTCTACCTAAATACGGTCCCCTGATCAAATACCTGAGCGAGCCGGGCATAAAAGTAAAATTGCAGAAGGCTGAAAATTATTACCTCGCAGACCAGCAACGCAATATGCATATTGTGGATGAAGAGCTGCTTTTCCATATAGATGAAAAAAACAAGTCGGTCGATCTTACTGATAAGGGCATTCAGATGATCACAAAAGCCGGTGAAGACCCGGAGTTTTTTGTATTGCCTGATATTAGTGTTCGTTTAGGCGAAATTGAAAACGCTGATACAGCTACTGAAGATAAGTTGCATCAGAAAGAAGCCATTCTAAACGACTATTCACAAAAAGCGGATCGCATCCACTCAGTACAACAACTCTTAAAAGCATATACTCTGTTCGAAAAAGATGTGGAGTATGTGGTGATGGAAGGTGCGGTAAAGATTGTGGACGAGCAAACAGGTCGTATTCTGGAAGGTCGTCGCTACAGCGATGGCTTGCACCAGGCTATTGAAGCAAAGGAGAATGTTAAGATTGAAGCGGCCACACAAACTTATGCTACCGTAACGCTCCAGAACTATTTTAGGATGTACCACAAGCTTGCAGGGATGACCGGTACTGCAGAAACAGAAGCAGCAGAATTGTGGAGCATCTACAAGCTGGATGTGGTAACGATACCAACAAATATTCCTGTTATCCGTAAAGACACGCAGGATCTCGTATACAAGACAAAAAGGGAGAAATACAAATCGGTTATAGAAGAAATTGAGAGCCTCAGAAATGCAGGAAGGCCCGTGCTGGTTGGTACCACTTCAGTTGAAGTAAGTGAGCTGTTGGGTAAAATGTTGCAGGTAAAAAAAATCCCTCACAATGTTTTAAATGCAAAGCAGCATGCTCGCGAAGCACAGATCATTGCCGAAGCGGGTTTAGCGGGCGCCATCACCATTGCCACAAACATGGCAGGTCGTGGTACAGACATCAAGCTGGGACCAGGTGTTAAAGAAGCTGGTGGGCTTGCTATTATTGGTACGGAAAGGCACGAGTCGCGCCGGGTAGACAGGCAGCTGCGTGGTCGTGCAGGTCGCCAGGGCGACCCCGGAACATCGCAGTTCTATGTATCGCTTGAAGATGACCTGATGCGCATGTTTGGCAGCGAACGTATTGCCGGTTTAATGGACCGTTTTGGATACAAAGAAGGTGAGGTTATTCAGCACAGCATGATTACTAAGTCTATTGAACGTGCACAACGTAAGGTAGAAGAAAACAATTTTGGAATTCGTAAACGGCTGCTGGAGTACGACGATGTGATGAACAAACAACGGACAGCGATTTACACGCGCCGCAATCACGCTTTGTTCGGCGACAGACTTGCGCTTGATATTGACAATGCATTTTCAGTTACTGCCGAAGAACTTGTAAACAGCTATAGGCAGCAGGAAGATTTCGAAGGTTTTAAACTGTCGTGCATTGTGAATTTCGGAATCGACTCAAAAATTACTGAAGAAGCATTTAGAAGAACAGACATTCAATCGCTGATTGACGAATTGTATACAGAAGCCATTGAAAATTACCAGCGCCATAAAGAAGATGTCCGGAAGCAAGCAGTTCCCGTTTTCAAAAATATACGCCAGACGCAAGGTGGTCATATCGAGAACGTGGTGGTTCCGTTTACTGACGGCAGAAAGGGAATAAACGTGCTGACCAACCTCGATAAAACCCTTTCCACTGAAGGCTATGAACTCGTGAATGCATTGGAAAGAACTATCACTCTTGCCATCATCGATGATAATTGGAAAGAACACTTGCGCTCAATGGATGATTTGAAGCAAAGTGTGCAGACCGCCTATCTGGAGCAGAAAGATCCGCTGGTGATTTACAAGGTAGAAGCGTATAACCTGTTTCGTCAGATGAGCAGTGAGCTCAACAAAGAGATTGTTTCGTTCTTATGTCACGCCTCATTACCTGCACAAGAGGAAGAAATGCCACAACAGTTGCGGGAGGGTCGCCAACAAAAGACGGACATGAGCCGCATGAGGGCGAACAAAGAAGAGATTGATGCGGTGGGCGATGATTATGCTGCCAATGAAAAAGATTACTACGATCCCTCAGGCGATGGAACCGCAGTGAAACAGCAACCCATAAAAGTGGGCCCGAAGGTTGGGAGAAATGATCCCTGTCCCTGCGGTAGTGGTAAGAAGTTCAAACAATGCCACGGACGGGAGGTTTAGAAATCTCTTAAATTCAATTGTAAATGGCCTCCGTGAGGCCATTTTTCTTTTCAGATATTTACGACATAAAAAAAACGTGATGAACATTGCCTCGTTCATTGATCATACGCTGTTGAAACCAACCGCATCGAAAGAAGATGTTCGTCAATTGTGTACCGAAGCCGAGGAATACGGATTTGCTGCTGTTTGCGTCCCCCCATATCATATTCGTACAGCGGTTGAAGCACTTGGCGAAAGCAACGTCAAGATCGCAACAGTCGTAGGCTTTCCTTTTGGCTACAGCCACTACAAAGCGAAAGAAACTGAAGTAGAAAAGGCTATTGCCGATCAAGTAAACGAAGTAGATATGGTCATCAACCTGGCGGCATTAAAAGACGAGAATGCTGCGTATTTAAAAGAGGAGATAAGTTCAGTTGCATCAGTTTGCACCCGAAATAGTATCGTTCTAAAACTAATCATCGAAAGCGGAATCTTGACAGACCAAGAGATAATCCGTTGCTGTGAATTCTACAAAGAGTTTGATGTAGATTTTCTGAAAACATCGACAGGGTATGGGGACAAAGGTGCGTCTGTTGAAGCAGTAAGGATAATGCGGCAACACCTGCCTGCACATATCCAGATTAAAGCAAGTGGAGGAATCAAGAGCTTCGACTTTGCTAATGCTCTTATAGAGGCGGGTGCAACAAGGCTCGGATGCAGCGCAAGTGTTTCCATTGTGAAAGGCGGCAGCACTAATGCTGCATATTAACTAAGCGGGTAATGAGCTTTCTCTAAACACAACTGAGAGATCCTTCCTTTTCAGAATTACAAGGAAAAACAATACCATCGGAACCCTCCATTTGCCCCAAGAGCCTGGAAGTCTCAAACTAACATGAGCCCTCCTGAACCCTGAGCCACTAACTACCAGTTACAACCTTAAACAAAATCGCAGCGCCTTACTCTGCCTTAATTAAATGCCTCTTGCCCTCTCAGCAACCCAGCAGAATACAGCGCAAGTAAGAACCCCTACACAAATAGCACCAAGCATCAACAACATGTATTCAGCAGCGAGGCAAACAATAAGGAGAATGACTAAAGAATAAGTGCATGACTGCGAAAAGTGCAACAGGGTAGTTGTGCGCAGGCCGGCAAAACAGGCGGAGCCATTTGTGTGTGCCTTGATCTTTTTGTTCCTTTTTGCATAGGCAAAAAGGAAGTAATTAATGAAGAAAACATGCCTTAAGCGCCAGTTGAGATCCTTCCTTCGTCAGGATGACAAACATCCAAGGCAAAAAGTAAGTATATATAAATTGCTTGGCTGAATCTTTGGAATCGCCGCTCAGCTCAAATTACAAACCGTTTACAGTAATAGTACCGCTCACCTTACTCTTCATGGGTATACTCTGTCCTGCTATTTCCATCATTCCCGATCCCTCACTCTCAAGGGTGCGTTTCTTCAGCAAACCGGACTTTTTATCCACAGTAATCCTCCCGGTAGTTTTGTTTTTCAAGTCAAGGTTCATTGTCATACCACCGCCCACTTCCTGGGATCTTTTGGTAACTCCTTCAGATGTATAATCAATCAACACCTCAGAACCTGTTACATCAGCCACAGTATACTTTATATTTCCTGCCTCTGGTCCCGACAAAGAATCACTCCAGCTCTTCCCTTTTGCAAACTGGCCATTAGTTGACAATTTTAGTGAAAACAAGTCTCCTGATTTCGGTAGCTCCAGACATTCAGCAAACTGCGAAAGCATATTGCTCATCATATCTGCACCTGCAACTTCTTTGTTAGGATTATCATCATCTAAAGAAACAGAAACAATTTTTCCGCCAGCATCTACCATCATACTGTATTTGTTTTTGATGCTCTTTTCAAGCGACTTACCCATTTCACTTTTCAAGTCAGCTTCGTTTTCCGAATCAAAAGACTGCTTCTGACCCATCATGTCAAAATCGAATTGCAGCCGCTTTACCTTATGCTCAATTTTGGCAACTCCATTGTTCACATCTTCAATATCGAAAGAGCGCACTAATTTGGAATTCACATTAACATCCATCGTTTGACCCATCATCTCCTGGCTCACCACTGCTTTGCTTTCTGCAATCATCTCCAGCTTCTTTCCTCTTTCAAATTTCACATCATTGGCTTTTTGGCCATACGCCTGCACACTTAAGCATACCATCAATACAAAGAATATTCTTTTCATTTCATGAGTTTAGCTACCAAAGTTGCTGAATATTTACTAAGCAGCTGGTTAAAAACTGCTAAAATATAGTTCAGCGGCAGGCCAAAATGGAAGTATGCAGTAGCTTGCAAGAAATTACTTCAATGCGGTGGACGTTTTTTTTACTACTCTTTGTCTCGTTTGCGGCACATGCCTCTGACACCAGCAGGCTATACAATCCACACGCGAATGCAGCAAAAGATATAGCAACCCTGCTCGACCGTGCAAAAAGCGAAAAAAAGCACCTGTTGATTCAAGTGGGCGGTAATTGGTGCGTTTGGTGTTATCGCTTCAACAGCTTTGTGCAAACCGATACACTACTAAGAAAAGTTCTAAACGACAACTTTGTAGTCTACCACCTCAATTACAGTAAAGAAAACAAGAACCTGGATCAACTTAAGAGATTAGGATTTCCACAGCGCTTTGGATTTCCTGTGCTTGTAGTTTTAGATGCATCAGGAACCCGGCTTCATACACAGGATTCTGCCTTGTTGGAAAAAGGTAATGGATATGACAGTGAGAAAGTAAAACAGTTTCTTAAGAACTGGGCGCCGGCGGCTCTTCAAGCTTCTATATACTCGGAATAATATGAGTGAGCAGCCAGCAAATCTTTCAAAAGAATTTCTCCAGAGGATCAAACATCCCTTGCGCTTCAAGCTTTATCTCTTCTTCAACCTGCCTGCAGCACTTTTTGCCGGTCTAAAGCTGCACTCCCTTTCGACAACAGAATGTCGTGTTGCTGTTCCTTTTAAATGGTTCACAAAAAACCCATTTCGTTCCACCTATTTTGCCTGCCTGGCTATGGCTGCGGAGATGAGTACTGGCGTGTTGGCAATGTCAAACATCTATAAAAAAACGCCCGCTGTTTCAATGCTGATAACAGGCATGGAAGCAAGCTTTATTAAGAAAGCTGTGGGGCCGGTGGTGTTTACATGCGCGGAGGGAGAAGCCATCAGCAATGCTGTTCAAGAGGCCGCCTTGTCCGGTTTGCCTAAGCAGATAAGGGTGCCTACTGTAGGATGTAACAAGAAGAATGAAATTGTAGCAGAATTTTGGTTTACCTGGTCTTTTAAGCTAAAACAGTAACTTCCTTATCTAAAAATTTCTGATGAAAATAGCTTTCCATGGTGCGGCACGTACGGTTACCGGCTCTAAACATTTACTGACGCTTAAGAACGGGAAAAAAATTTTACTGGACTGCGGTATGTTTCAGGGAATGGGAAAAGATACAGACGCAATGAACAGGGTGTGGGGCTTTGAGCCCGCCGATGTGGATGCTTTAATTCTTTCTCACGCCCACATCGATCATAGCGGCTTGATACCAAAGCTGGTGAAGGACG
The DNA here is from genome assembly GCA_035644775.1 of Chitinophagaceae bacterium. Lineage (GTDB taxonomy): Bacteria > Bacteroidota > Bacteroidia > Chitinophagales > Chitinophagaceae > Flavisolibacter. The sequence continues at coordinate 6,200 of DASQNW010000097.1, forward strand.
GCTTTTCGGGACAGATATTTTGCACACCTGCCACCAGGGAGCTCGCCGCGATATTGTTGGAAGATTCTGGTGAAATACAGGAAAACGATTTGAAATATTCCAACAAAAAGAGAACTGCCCATGGCGAGCCGTTGTTGAAGCCGCTTTACACTGTAGAAGATGCTAAAAACAGCTTTGGCCTTTTTCGTGAAGTTCCCTACAATAAATGGTTTCCTGTCTTCGAAGGTGTTGAAGCGCAGTTTACTGATGCAGGACATATCATTGGCAGTGCATGTGTGCACGTTCGCATTACTGAAGATGGCAAGCAGTCACAGCTCACATTCAGTGGCGACGTGGGCAGGTACCGAGATGTGATTTTGCGATCTCCGGCAAATTTTCCGCAGGCCGACTTCATCATCCTGGAATCTACATACGGCAACAGTCTTCATGAAGATATTCACACTTCTGTTGATCATATCTTACAGTGGATTGACAGAACTTGCATTCAGAAAAAAGGCAAGTTGATAATGCCTGCATTTAGCCTCGGCAGAACGCAGGAAGTATTGTTTGCCTTAAACCAGCTGGAGCTGGAGAATCGATTACCAAAACTGGGCTACTTTCTTGACAGCCCATTGAGCATCACTGCTACCAACCTGGTAAAGCGATACACCGAATACTTCAACAAGAACATTCAGAAGATCTTGGAAACGGATAAAGATCCATTTCATTTCAATGGCTTGCATCATGTACGCTCCGTGGAAGAATCGAAACTGCTTAATTACCGAGATGATCCTTGTGTTATCATATCTGCAAGTGGCATGGCTGAAGCAGGAAGGGTGAAACATCATATCAGTAACAACATTGAAAACTCCAGGAACACAATATTGATGACCGGCTACTGCGAGCCACGTTCACTTGGCGGCCGTTTAATTGCGGGTGCAAAAGAGGTGAGCATCTTTGGCATTCGTCACGAGGTAAATGCAGAAATAGCAGCTATCAAAAGCATGAGTGCTCATGGCGATTATGAAGATCTTAGTCAATGGCTTGCCTGCCAGGACATGAAAGCGGTGAAAAAAATATTTCTTGTTCATGGCGAATATGAGGTGCAGGCAGCTCTCAAACAGCGGTTGATCAAAAAAGGGTATGCCGATGTTGAGGTACCCGAAATGCATTACCAAACAGGTTTGTCCTAACTGCTAAATAACATGCTTTGTTAATAGCTTTTCATGCTTTGCTTCTTTCACAAATCCTTTGAACTAAAACAGCGGCTTTACGCGTATTTATAGTATAAAAAAGGAGTGTAGAATGAAAAGCATAAAGTTATTTGTACTGTTCGCCATAACCTCCCTTCTTCTTGCGGGGTGTGCAAATGTGGCTTACATAGAAAAAGATGAAAATATAAATTTCAATCAGCTCAAGAGCTATTCCTGGGTAGATTCAAAAGATGAGGAGGCTGACTCTTCGAAAAAAGTAATCAGCTTAACAGAGCAGAATGTAAGGAAAGCTGTGAATGCGGAATTGGCAAAACAAGGTTGGAGGGAAGTAAAGAATAAGCCGGAAGTACTATTAAGCTACGATGTGTTGGTAGACAGGTCCGTAAAGGAAAACAACAATCCTGTTTACTCTCGTCCGTTTACACGCGTAGTGTATAATCCCTATGCGGGCAGATGGGTTCCTATTTATTATCCATCACAATTTATGGGCTATGCGAGAGATCAGCAGCAGGTGAGGGAAGGCACGGTTACCATAACCATGGTAGATGTAAAATCGAGCAAAACCATTTGGCAGGGTTGGACCACGGGCGAGGTGAATAGTAAAAATATGACAGCACGGGAAATACAAACCAGTGTAAGAAATATCTTCCGGAAATTTGATACTGCTAAAAGATAATTTTTGCTTGCTATGCTATGTAGGCCCCTGCATCTGCGGGGGCTTTTCATTGTTCAGAATTTTTTGGACGTGAGAGGGTGCGCTCCTATCTTTGCACTCCTCAAAACAAGCCGCGTTCGTCTAAGGGCTAGGACGCCTCCCTTTCACGGAGGTAATACGGGTTCGAATCCCGTACGCGGTACAAACACATTTTTTTCCTTATTATCGGCTGCTACAAGCAGCTTTTTTTATTCATTTATTTTCCTCGGCAAAGATTAGGTAACAGCATTCATTTCTGATTGCTGGAAATTCGCATTAGGAATCTTTTAGAGAAGCTAAGTTTTTTTATTGAGCCACCGGCAGTGCTGCTATTTGGCTTCGGTTGCCACGCTCGTTTCAACGTTCTTCCCATGATAAAGCAAGCTTACTATGGTGCGGGGTATCTCAACGGTTTAACTCTTGACGCGACATCTGTTTCGTAATCTCTATATGCAATTTGCTGAAGCTTAAGGTAGTTGCAAGTGGGGGTAAACAGGCATTGTGTTTGCTAAAAAATTTAGTAAGATTGTGGAAATATCTGAAGCAATAAAGTTTGAACAAGGCAGAAATCATACAACAGCTACAACGATCTATTCTACCCTTGCAAGGTTGCAGGACCTCTGTAACTAATCACAATCTGAACCTTGCTCTGGGGCCAATAAAATATGCATTTCCCAACTACACTTTTCCACTGGGTGCTGTGCACGAATTTCTACACACACAACAAGAAGATATTGCTGCAACAATGGGTTTTGTTTCGGTGCTCCTTTCTTCATTAATGCGGAGCCAGCGAACTGTTCTTTGGATTAGCTCGCAACAAAATATTTTCCCGCCTGCACTTACGTCTTTCGGCATTGCTCCGGAAAGAGTAATTTTTTTGACATTGAAAAAACAAAAGCAAATATTATGGGCAATGGAAGAAGCCCTCAAATGCAGTGCTTTGGCAGCAGTGGTAGCAATTACAGATGAACTGAGCTTTACCACTTCAAGAAGATTGCAACTTGCTGTTGAATCTAGTATGGTTACTGGATTTGTCATCCGACCACACCAAAAAAATCTCAGTACAACTAGTTGTGTAACGCGTTGGCAGATCAAACATTTGCCTACAGTAGCAGTGGATGATCTCCCTGGTGTTGGATTTCCACGATGGAATATTGAACTACTAAAGGTGCGTAATGGAAAACCGGGTAGCTGGCAGGTAGAATGGGCAGAAGACAAGTTGCGGCACATTTCAAAAGTGGAAAGGAGTTTCATAACGCATCGGAAAGTAGTTTAAAATGCAAAGAAGGTTTGCATCCATATGGTTTCCTCATCTTACTACCGATTGGTTTACGCGTAGACAGCCTGAACTTAAGAATGCTGCATTTGTGTTAAGTGCTCCCTACCAGGGTAGAATGATTGTTACTGCTACTAATGCACTCGCACAGCAAAAGGGTGTGTACAGCGGGATGGTAGTTGCGGATGCAAGAGCCCTGGTTCCATCATTAAGAATCTTAGATAATAAATCTTCACTTGCCGATGTTTTATTAAAGCGAATTGCAGAATGGTGTATCAGGTTTTCTCCTTTTGTATCTCTTGATGCACCACATGGTCTGTTGCTCGATGTTACAGGTTGCACGCATCTTTGGGGTGGAGATTGGGTATACATCAATGACATTATAAAACGTTTGCAACAACATGGCTATACAGCTCGTGTAGCAATAGCAGATACTATTGGTGCAGCATGGGCGGTTGCACGGTTTTCAAAAGATGTGTTTATTGTAGAACCTGAGAAACAGGTGGAAGCCATTGCAACTTTACCTCCCGAAGCATTACGCATTGACATAGATACTGTGGAGAGGCTGAATAAGTTAGGACTGCGCCAGGTTAAAGATTTTCTTTCATTCCCAAGATATTCTTTGCGCAGACGATTTGGTGCAAGGTTTACTCAACGATTACACCAGGCTATTGGGATTGAAGAAGAAATAATTCAGCCTATTTTTCCGGTTATTACATACCAGGAAAGACTTCCCTGTTTTGAACCCATTTCTACAAGAACAGGAATTGAAATTGCTCTTGACCGTGTGCTTTCAGCTTTATGTGGAAATCTTGAAAAAGAAGAAAAAGGTATTCGTGCTGCTTCATTTAACGGGTATCGTATCGATGGGAAAATTGAAACCATTCAAATAGGTACCACAAGGGCTAGCAATGACACACGCCATCTCTACAAACTTTTTGAATTAAAGCTAGAGGATTTTCAACCAGCTCCAGGAATAGAATTATTCACATTAGAAGCAATCAAGGTTGAAGAAATTCATGCCACACAAAAAAAGATTTGGAAGGAAAGTGATGAGTTGAATGAAAGCCATTTATCTGAACTACTGGATCGATTATCTATAAAATTAGGCGCAGAAAATATTTATCGTTTTGCTCCTCAGGAACATCACTTACCAGAACGGTCTTTTACACCTTCTTCATTGCAGATTATCGATGAGAACAGTTGGAAATTGGATCGCCCCCGCCCAATACAATTGTTATCATCCCCTGAGCCTGTAGATGTAACAGCACCTATTCCGGATTACCCTCCCATGCTATTTCGATATAAAGGAAAGCTGCATAAAATTATCAAAGCCGATGGGCCAGAAAGGATAG